>JAYVYR010000288.1:0-2813 GCA_043784065.1 Acidimicrobiaceae bacterium | reverse complement strand
CTCAACCTCTATGACGTGGGTGGTCTGGCCCACTTCGAGCTGGCCACCGCGTTGACCAACCTCGGAGTGTCCGGCCTGGCCGTCACGCCGCCTCAGTTGACCTCGGCCATCGGGGCCCAGATTCAGGCCGCCATCGACGGCCCGGCGCAGGCGGCACCGTTCCGATTCGGCTATCCGTGGTCTTCCACGGACACGGTTTCCCATGGTGCGGGGCTCGTCGTCATGGCCGCTGAATACGACGCCCTCACCGGGACGCAGACCTATGCGGCGGCGGCCCAGGGTTGGCTCGACAACATTCTCGGGGCGAACCCGTGGGGGGTCTCTTTCATCGTCGGCGACGGCACCGACTTCCCCCACTGCGTGCAGCACCAGGTGGCCAATCTGGCGGGATCGTTGAACGGCGGAGCAACGGTCCTGGCCGGGGCGGCGGTAGAGGGTCCGACCCGGTCGGCCAGCCGGGGGGCGTTGACCGGAATGCGGTCGTGCCCCTCGGCCAGTGGAGACCCCTACGTCGCCTTCAATGGGCATCGGTCTGTCTACCGGGACAGCGTGCAGTCGTACTCCACGGACGAGCCGGCCATTGACCTTACGGCGACCACTCCACTCGCATTCGCGTGGCTCAGCTCGCCGGCTCACTGAGCCACCGGCGCTGAACGCGCCACCGTTCGATCCCGCGTGGCCGCACGTCGGACCGCAATGGTTTCCCTCCGATGGACGATGGATCTGATCTCCGGCACTAGCCCCTCGAAACGGTTGCCGATCGAGGGATGGTGGCCGTAGTGGGGGTGGATCATGGCAACCGTCGCACGGAAGTCGATGGCGGATTCGAGACCTTCGTGCGGGCGTCGGCCGACCTCCTGCCCTACCCCATCGTGGAGCTGGCTCACATGGAGTTGTGCGAACCGTCGATCTCCACGGCGTTCGACCGTTGCGTCGCCGCCGGCACCACCGTTGTCGTCATCGCTCCGAAGTTCTTCGGGCGGAAGGTTGTCCACTGCTTGGATCAGGCATCCAGCCGTGCCGACATGTGCCCCCCGGGTGTCGGAACGGGCCGGTGCGCACTCCGTTGACCGACGTGGTCGTGGTGGGAACCGGATTGGCAGGCCTCACCTGAGCGATTGACACGGTTCGATCCCGGAACCCCGCTGAACAGGCACTTTCTGGTGGTCGGGACCGGCGTCGATCCGGTGACCTCACGCTTTTCAGGCGCGCGCTCTACCAACTGAGCTACCCGACCTCGCCCCGAATCTCCACGAGGGATCTCCAAGGTGGCGGACCTGACGGGATTTGAACCCGCGACCTCCGCCTTGACAGGGCGGCGTGCACTCCAAACTGCACCACAGGTCCCCAACCAGCACTACATACCGCTGGGGTGTACAGCACCCCCAACGGGATTCGAACCCGTGTTACCGCCTTGAAAGGGCAGCGTCCTAGGCCGCTAGACGATGGGGGCTCGATCCCGTACAGGGCCTCTGGACTTTAGCAGAGGGATCAGAGGGCTCCTTCTGGCCTTCCCTGGTCGGGGAGATCCTCAGCCAGGATCTCCACCATGAGGTACTGCAGTTCGCCCAGAAAGACGAACAGTTGATACTCGGCGGCCATCGGATCCTGTGGTTCTGGGGCCTCCATATCCTCGTGGACGTCGATCCGGGTCCCGAGCACGAGGCGGAGCGACCCGATGGCATCGAGCCAGGCTCCGAACTCCTCTTCGCTCAGTGACTCGGCCTCGGCGGTGGTCACCAGAGTCTCGAGCGACCGGGTGTGGTGGTTGACTAGGGCGGCATCCACCAACTCCCGGTAGTCCTGCTCGGCCGCCGTCTGGTCCTCCGAGGTGTAGGCCGGCGGGAACAGCCGTCGGACCATCGGGTCCCGGGAGGCAAGGGCTTCAGGCAGCTGGGCCGCCAGGTTGGCCAGCACCACTCTGGCGTTGGCGTCGAGGCGGACGACGTACCGGCCGTCCCTACGCCGCTTGATCGGCGAGCTCAACCCGACTGCTCCATCGTCGCCCAGAGCCCGTGCTCGTGGAGTCGGTAGACGTCGAGCTCGGCCCGCTCTCGGGTACCTGACGACACCACGGCCCGACCCTTGTTGTGGATGTCGAGCATCATGGCGGTGGCTTTCTCCTTCGAATAGCCGAAGAGCTTCTGGAGCACGAACGTCACGAAGGACATCAGATTGATCGGGTCGTTCCACACAATGACCAGCCAAGGTCGGTCCGAGGTGGTGTCCTGGTCGAGGATGGTCTCGATGTCGCCGACCGGGGCCGTTTCCGGTGGGACCACGGCTCCCGGCGCAATGTGTCGGGTAGCCCGGATTCTAGGCACTCCCTGTTGCTGCAGTCGGAAGCAGTCGAGCCGGTGTGCGGACAGCCTCATGCAGGATTGCTGACGGATTCGAGCACGCCTGAAGCGGCCGCCTCGCCGTCACTGCCAGGTGGGAAGGCACCGATGTCGACTATCTCATGCCGGTGGTCGGACAGACCGTGATGGAACCACACTGCCAAGGAGAACACCACCGTGGCTCCGAACACGTGGATTCCGACCAGCAGGCCGGGCAGGTGGGTGACGTACTGGGAGTAGCCGACGAATCCTTGGACCACCATTGCGCCGAGCAGTATCCGCCCAGACTGTTGGATCCGGACTGGTGCATCTGACTTCCACAGCAGGTAGAGGATGATCAGCAGGAGGACGGCTGTCACCCACACAGTTTCGGCGTGGGTACGGGACATGTCGGAAAGCCCGATGTCGACCCGTTTGGCCCCTTTGCCGCCGGCGTGGGGGCCGGCTCCGGTGGTGGCCGTCCCGGCGGCCACG
>JAYVYR010000287.1:0-8261 GCA_043784065.1 Acidimicrobiaceae bacterium | reverse complement strand
ACGGCAGCACGACCGAATGGGAGGCACTGGTTCGACCAGGAAGACGGCTGCCTTCGGGCACTCCGTTGTTCGAGGCCGGGGGAACAATGCCGGTGGTCGAGGTAGGGGAGATGGTGGACCCAGACCCAAACGGTGCCGGTACCCGCCGGGTCAAATTGCTGGATCCGTCGGTGGTAGCCCGGTCGGGGTCGATGCCCCTTCCGCCCTACATCCAGCGTCGGCTGGCCGATCCCGAGCGCTACCAGACCGTTTATTCGGAAGAACGCGATCTGGCCGACCAATCGGCCGCCGCCCCGACCGCCGGACTCCACTTCACCCCGGAATTGCTCGAGGCGTGCCGCCAGGCCGGCGCCACCATCGCCTCCGTCGACCTGGCCATCGGGCTCGACACCTTCCGTCCGATCACTGCCGACACTGCTGAAGCGCACGTGATCCACACCGAGCGTTATTCCGTGCCCGAAGCAACGGTACGAGCCTGCTCGGAAGCCGGGCGGGTGGTGGCGGTGGGTACGACCGCGGTGCGCGCCCTCGAGTCGGCAGCTGCTACCGGCGAGACGGCCGGACGCACCGATCTCTACATCCATGGCGACTACCGGTTTCGGGTGGTGGACGTGCTGGTGACCAACTTCCATCTGCCTCGCTCCAGCCTCCTGCTTCTGGTCGAAGCGTTCTGCGGGCCGGTATGGCGCGACCTGTACGGAGCGGCACTGGCCAGCAGCTACCGGTTTCTGTCGTTCGGCGATGCCATGGTTGTCGGGCGCTGTGGGCCGAAGGGCATTCCGGCCTGGGACGCTACGGTTGGCGGGTGAATCCGCTCGTCGTCGAGGTGAGCGCCACCGACGGTTCGGCCCGGACCGGCCAGGTGGTCACGCCCCGTGGGTCGTACCGGACGCCAGCCTTCATGCCGGTCGGAACTCGAGGCACGGTGAAGGCCCTTGACAGCGCCGACCTCGAGGCACTGGGGGCCGAGGTGGTGCTGGCCAACACCTACCACCTGATGCTCCGTCCGGGTGCCGAAACCGTGGCCCAACTCGGCGGGCTGCACCGCTTTACCGGATGGGGTGGGCACACCCTCACCGATTCAGGCGGGTTCCAGGTCCATTCGCTCCGACCCAAGGTCGACGACGACGGAGTCACCTTCGCCTCGGTGTACGACGGCGCCGCCACCCGACTCACCCCGGAGACCGCCGTGGAGATCCAAGGACTGATCGGGGCCGACATCCAGATGGTGCTCGACGTGTGTGCGTCGCTGCCTGCCACCCCCGAGGTCCTCCGAGTGGCGGTCGACCGCACGGCCGATTGGGCCGCCCGGGCCCGGGCCCATCACGACCGGATTGAGACCCGCCCGGAAGGGCAGGCGCTCTTCGGTATCGTCCAAGGAGGCACCGACGCGGACCTCAGGGTCGAGAGTGCCGAGCGCACGATCGCGTTGGACTTCGACGGGTACGGCATCGGTGGGTTGTCAGTAGGGGAGCCCCGCCAGCAGATGCTCGATGCCCTGGCCGTCACCGTGGGCCTGCTACCTGCCGACCGACCCCGCTACCTGATGGGGGTGGGAGACCCGGTAGGAATCGTCGAGTCGGTGGCTCTCGGGATCGACCAATTCGACTGTGTTGCGCCCACACGGGCGGCCCGCCACGGTTCGATCTGGACGACGAAGGGCCGGCTCAATCTGCGCAATGCCACCTATGCACGCGACGACCGGCCGCTCGACGACGCGTGCCCATGTCCGACGTGCGCCCGGTGGTCACGTGGCTACCTCCGACATCTGCTGGTCGTAGGAGAGCCGACGGTATGGCGCCTGTGCAGTATCCACAACCTCACCTACGTCCTACGGCTGATGGAGGCCAGCCGCGCCGCCATCGCCTCCGGCTCCCTTGCCGCCCTGGTGGCCGCCACCCGCGCGACCTGGGACCGCTGATCCGGACACGGGTCCGGAGTGGCCTGGTGTTGCCGTTCGGCTGGCGCCTCTGCGCTACAGTCGGAGCGCTGTGACCACCCCTTCGATCTTCCCGTGCCCACGATGACGGCCGCCTCCGCCATGATGGGGCCGTTCATCGATGCCGCCGCCCAGCCGTCCAAGAGTGGGTTCAGCCCGACGATCCTCATCTTCGCCGTCATCGGCGGTGCCTTCTACTTCCTGATCTACCGGCCGCAGCAGAAGAAGCAGAAGGCGGCCCGCGAGCTGGGCAGCTCGTTCGACGTCGGCGACGAGGTCGTGACAGCGGGCGGAATAGTAGGCAGGGTGCTGGACATTACTGATGACAGGATCACTCTCGAGACCAGCGTGGGTGCCTCGTTCGTGGTGCTCCGCCCCTATGTTCTACGCAAGATCGAGCCAGTAGTGCCGCCGGGTGACGTAGTCGACGGTATGGACCATGACGAGCACGATGGTGACGACCAGCCCGAGCCGCCGGCCACTCCGCCAGCCATGCCGCCAGCACTGGGCGACGCCACCGGAGACGCTCCGGCAAAGGGGACGACGGCCAAGTCGAAGAGGACGACGGACTCCAAAGGACCGACCACGCCGCCGCCCGCCGACGATCCTGACGGCACCGATGCCTCCGGGGCCGACGGCCCCCCGCTGATCTGAATCTCATGAAAGACAAACGCCCTCTTTGGATCAGTCTTTTGTCGGTCGTCATCATCGCCGTGGTGTCGCTGGCTGCGACGCTCGCCTCCGGATGGGCGCCCAAGCTCGGGCTTGACCTCGCCGGCGGCCTGTCGGTCGTCTACGAAACCCATACCCCGGTCACCCAGGCCGAACTCGACACCATCACCACCATCCTGAACGAACGGGTGGGTACGGGCTCGAGTGGTGCCACCGTCTCGAGCCAGGGTTCCGCCCGATGTCCCGACGGGAAGCACACCTGTGCACTGATCGGGGCATCCATCCCGGGCCAGAAGAACACAGAGGCGATCCTGGCGCAATTGGGCAAGACGGCCCAGCTCTTCTTCCGGCCGGCCCTCTGCTACGCCGTTCCCCACCAGCTCGTCAAAGGTCAGCTATCGGCCACCGGAACCCTGCCCACGTGTTCGACCGCCTCGGCTCTCACCGCCGCCAATCTGGCTGTCAACACAGGTACCGGTCAGGCCACGGGAAACCCTCAACCGGACGCACAGTTCGCCCCGTTTGTCTCGACCACGCCGGCCGCCGACGTGAAGGGTGCAACGGTTCTGCTGCCCGGCCTGCCCGGCCAAGGGACAGCCCGCTACGTGCTCGGTCCAACGAACTTGACCGGCGCCCAGATCAAATCGGCCAACGCGTCGGTCACCGGTACGGGCCTCTGGACGGTCAACATCAACTTCAACCCGGTCGGCGCCACCCTGTGGGACACCTTGGCCCAGCAGCAGTTGCACGCCATCATCGGCATCGACCTCGACGCCCAGGTGATCTCGGCCCCGATCACGTTGCCGAACCAGGCGGCGTTCACCTCGTTCGCCGGGCAGGTCCAGATATCGGGGAGCTTCAGCGAGTCACAGGCCAAAGCTCTGGCCACCGAGCTCAATTTCGGGGCTCTTCCCGTCAAACTCGATCAGCAGACCGTGCAGACGGTGTCGCCGTCGCTCGGAAGATCGTCGCTCCAGGCCGGCCTCATCTCCGGCCTCATCGGTCTGTTGCTGGTGATGATCTACATGGTCCTCTACTACCGCATCCTCGGTCTGGTGGCCGTGGCCGGCCTGGCCGTGACCGGCGCACTGCTGTGGTCGATCATCGCGTGGATGGGACAGGCCTTCAACACCACCATCGACCTGGCCGGCGTGATCGGACTGATCGTGTCGGTCGGCATCACCGTGGACTCCTACATCGTCTACTTCGAACGTCTCAAGGACGAGGCACGCTCCGGACGCACCGTGCGCACCAGCGTCGACCGTGGGTTCAAGAGTGCCTTCCGGACGGTGTTGGCCGCCGACTTCGTCTCGTTCCTGGGCGCCCTTGTGCTCTACAAGTTCTCCATCGGCCCGGTCCAGGGCTTCGCCCTCTTCCTCGGTCTGTCGACCGTGCTGGATGTCGCCGTGACCTATTTCTTCACCCGCCCGTTCGTCATACTGCTCGGGCGTAGTCGTTCCACGTCGGAAGCGAAGGGCATCGGTGTGGCCAGCGGACTGGGCATCCGAGAGAAGGTCGACGCATGAGCGGCAAGGACGACATCGACGGGACGGAGCCCGTCGAGGACGCCGGTGCCGAGCTTGAGGATGCCTTCGAGGAGGAACTCGACCAGGCCTCCGAACTCGAGGACGCCGAGGCCAGGGGGGCCAAACGGCCGAACGTCTTCCTCCGGCTCTTCCGGGGCCAGACGTCCTTCGACTTCATCGGCAACCGTAAATGGTGGTTCGGCGTGTCGGCGATCATCATCGTCGTCGGCATCATCTCGCTGGGGGCCCAGGGCCTCAACGAGGGCATCGACTTCAAAGGCGGCAGTTCGTGGCTGGTCTCGTCGCAGAATTTTACGGTCGTCCAAGCGACCGAAGCGGCCAAGTCGGCCGGCGTGACCTCGCCCACGGTGGTCCAACTCACCAACCAATTGGACGGCAAGAAGCAGATCCAGGTGACGGCAGACCTGGTCGCCGTACCTTCAGACCAGCAGAAGAGCAACCTGCTCAAGGTCCGTGATGCACTGGCCGCGGCCGCTCACGTGTCGAGCGAGTCGGTCAGCGTCAACCAGGTGGGGTCCACCTGGGGGTCGAACGTGACCAAGAAGGCCATCCAGGCTTTGGTCATCTTCTTCATCCTGGTGACCGCCTACATCTCGTTGCGGTTCGAGTTCAAGATGGCGGTGGCCGCCATCGTCGCCGTGTTGCACGACATCCTGGTGGTGGTCGGGATCTACTCGATCTTCCAATTCCAGGTGACTCCGGACACGGTGGTGGCCGTGCTGACGGTGCTCGGTTATTCGCTGTACGACACCGTCGTGGTCTTCGACCGGATCCGCGACAATGCCCAGGGTCTGGGCGCCTCCGGCCGGATCACCTACTCCGAGATGGTCAACCTCTCGATGAACCAGACGCTGGCCCGGTCGATCAACACCTCGCTGGTGGCCATCATGCCGGTGCTGTCGGTCCTGGTCGTGGGATCGCTGTTCTTGGGGGCGACCTCCCTCCAGAGCTTCGGAGTGGCCCTGGTCATCGGCCTCACCAGTGGTGCGTACTCCTCGATCTTCATCGCATCGCCCCTGCTGGCGTTGATGAAGGAGCGCGAGCCCCGCTACGTGACCATCCGTCAGCGGATCGAGGCCAGGGGCGGCGACCGTGGCCCGGCCCTGACCCCGGCTATGGCTGCGGCAATGGCCGGCTCCCCGGGTGGCAGTGGCCGGGGCTCGTCCAAGGTAAGGGCCAACTCCGGGGTCATCCGCCCGGGCCAAGGTTCCAAGCAGGAGGCAGGATTGTCTGCCTCGGTGGCCAGCGGTGGCAAGGGGGGTGGCGGCACCGGTGCGGCATCTCGCTCCCCGCAGGGCTCGACCCGCCCGCCCGGCAACCGCCCGCCTCCCCGCCCCCGCAAGGGCAAGGGGAAGGGCAAGAAGCGCTGAACACCGGGCCGAACCCGCCTGACGCCAGGACGGCAACTCGTACCTGCCCGCCGGTCCGTCCAGGTACCGTATAGGGATGGCCCTGGCCACCCCTGTCCCCGCAGAGGGGTCCACCGACGCAGCCGACGACAGCCTGGCCGGCTCGTCCCTGCCCGCCACTGAAGCGGACCTACTCAAGCCGGTCCTGGCTGCATATCTGCGGCGTCACCCCGGTGACGACACATCGATGATCGTTCGGGCGGCCGAGACGGCCACCTTGGCCCACGCCGGGCAGACCCGGCGCTCGGGGGAGCCCTACGTCACCCATCCGATCGCTGTGGCCGGCATCGTCGCCGACCTCGGCCTCGACTCCCAGACGGTGGCCGCCGCGCTACTGCACGACGCCGTAGAGGACACCGGGGTCACGACGGAGATCATCGAACGTGACTTCGGGCCGGACGTGGCCCTCATCGTGGAAGGCGTCACCAAACTCGATCGGCTCCAATTCGACTCCAAAGAGGCCCAGCAGGCGGCCACGGTGCGCAAGATGCTCGTGGCCATGGCCGACGACTGGCGGGTCCTGATCATCAAGCTCGCTGACCGACTCCACAACATGCGGACCCTGTCGGTCATGCCCGAGTGGAAGCAGCGGCGCACCGCTCAGGAGACCCTCGACATCTATGCCCCATTGGCCCATCGGCTGGGCATCCAGGGCGTGAAGTGGCAGCTCGAGGATCTCGCCTTTGCCACCCTCCACCCCAAGCGCTACGCAGAGATCGAGCAGATGGTGGCCAGCCGGGAACCGCTGCGCGACGAGTTCCTGGCTCGGGTCCTGGTGTCTGCCCGACAACGATTGACTGCTTCCGCGGTCAACGCCGAAGTGACTGGCCGTCCGAAGCACCTGTGGAGCATCTACGAAAAGATGGTCGTCCGAGGCAAGGAGTTCGACGAGCTCTTCGACCTGGTCGGGATCCGGGTGATCGTCGAGTCGGAGAAGGACTGTTGGGCCGCATTGGGGTCGATCCATGCGATCTGGCCGCCGGTGCAAGGCCGCTTCAAGGACTACATCAACTCCCCGAAATTCAACCTCTATCAGTCGCTCCACACCACGGTCATCGGGCTCGACGGCAAGCCCATCGAGGTCCAGGTGCGAACCCATGAGATGCACCGCCGTGCCGAGTACGGCATCGCCGCCCACTGGGGCTACAAAGAAGGCGGTAGCCGGGCCGACGCCAGTCATGGCTCCCGGGCCGACACCGGCGGCACGGGGACCCGGGCCAAGAAGGGCAGAGAAGGGAAGGCCAAGGCTGACAAGAAGGCGTCAGCGATGACCCCGGCCCAGCGGGCCGAGATGGTCGAGCGGGATCGGCGGGCCGAGCGCCTGGCCCTGGCCAAGGAGACGTCGTCGACCACGGCCGAAATCGAGTGGATGCAGCGCATCGTCGACTTCCAGAACGAGACGACGGACCCCATCGAATTCCTGGAAGCACTGAAGCTCGACCTCGAGGAGGACGAGGTCTACGTCTTCACACCCAAAGGCAAGGTCATCGCCCTTGCCGCCAATGCCACCCCGGTCGACTTCGCCTATTCGATCCATACCGAAGTCGGCCATAAGTGCA
This sequence comes from Acidimicrobiaceae bacterium, assembly GCA_043784065.1. Taxonomy (GTDB): domain Bacteria; phylum Actinomycetota; class Acidimicrobiia; order Acidimicrobiales; family RAAP-2; genus Bog-756. The sequence continues at coordinate 1,135 of JAYVYR010000287.1, read as the reverse complement.
TCGGGGCCAAGGTCAATGGACGCCTCGTCCCGCTCGATACCCGCTTGAACTCGGCCGACACGGTGGAGATCTTCACGTCCAAGGCGGAAACGGCCGGACCTTCTCGAGACTGGCTCCACATGGTGGCCTCGTCACGTGCACGCTCCAAGATCCGCCAGTGGTTCTCGAAGGAGCGACGTGAAGACGCCATCGAGCTCGGGCGTGACGAGCTGATCAAGGAACTGCGCCGTGAGGGGCTGCCGGTCCAGAAGCTGGCCTCCGACAACACCTTGACCACTCTGGCCGAATCGATGAACTACGCCGACGTGGAGGCACTGCACGCCGCCATCGGCGACAACCGCATCAGCGCTCGGGCGGTCACCCAGCGAATCCTGCGTGACCTACGAGGCGGAGGCTTCGAAGAGCAGTTGCCGGTCACCGCCCGCCAGCAGCACATCGCCGCCCGCCCGGGCAAAGGCTCGTCGGTCGGCGTCTACGTCGAAGGCCTGGACGACATGATGGTCCGGCTGTCGCGTTGCTGTACTCCTGTGCCTGGCGACGAGATCATCGGCTTCGTGACGCGGGGCCGGGGGGTATCGGTGCATCGGGCCGACTGCGCCAACGCCGCCTCGCTGGCCAGCCGATCCCGCGAGCGTTTGATCGAGGTCGAGTGGGACCACCGCTCGTCGAGCGTGTTCGTGGCCACCATCGAGGTGGTCGCCATCGACCGGTCCCGGCTGTTGGCCGACGTCACCAAGGTGGTATCGGAGCACCATCTCAACATCGTCAGTGCCAACACCCAGACTGACGGCGACCGGATCAGCCGGATGCGCTTCGACGTGGAGCTGGCCGACCCTGCCCACCTCGAATCGGTGCTGAACCTGATCCGTCACCTCGATGCCGTGTACGACGTGTACCGGATCCTCCCCGGAAAGAAGGATTGAGCCTGCATGGCTGACAAGATCGTGGCGGCGCGCGCCCCGAGTGGCACCCACGACGTCCTCTGGCCCGAGTCGACCCGGTGGGAGGCTCTGTTGGCCCGGTTCGCCATCCACGTCGAGCGGGCCGGCTACGGGTTGGCCCATACTCCGATCTTCGAGGACGTAAAGGTCTTCCGCCGGGGCATCGGCGAGGGCAGCGACGTGGTGGGCAAAGA
>JAYVYR010000286.1:0-4429 GCA_043784065.1 Acidimicrobiaceae bacterium | reverse complement strand
GGTCGTGGACCCGAAAAAGGCGGCCAATGCCCTGGCCTGGGCCGTCACCGAGATGGAGCGCCGCTACGACCTGCTGGCCGAGGTCGGACAACGGGACGTCACCGGGTATAACTCCGCCTTCGACTCCGGTGATCTCGGTGAGCATGAAGAGGCCCACCGGCTTCGCATGCAGGGGACCGACGACGAGGTGGACGAGGATGACGAAGCCGAAATCCGCTTTCCCCGACTGCCATTCATCCTGATCGTGGTGGACGAGCTCAACGACCTGATGATGGTGGCTGCCCGGGACGTCGAGGAGTCGGTCTGCCGAATCGCCCAGATGGCTCGAGCGGTGGGCATCCACCTGGTGTTGGCCACGCAGCGTCCGTCCGTCGACGTCATCACCGGCGTGATCAAGGCCAACGTGCCGTCTAGGATGGCTTTCTCGGTCTCATCGTTGGCCGACAGCCGCGTCATCCTCGACCAACCCGGCGCCGAGCGTCTCATCGGCAAAGGTGACATGCTCCTGCTGACCGCCTCGTCCTCCAATCCACAGCGGATCCAGGGCCCCTGGGTGAGCGAGGAAGAGGTCCGCGCCGTTGTCGGCCACTGGAAACGGCAGCGCCCCATGGAGATCGTGGCTGGAATCGAGGAGGTCGTGGCGGCCGAAGGCCCCCGGGTCGGCAGCCACGACGACGGTGACGACGAGTTGCTCGAGCAGGCCATGGACCTGGTTGTCCGTTCGCAACTGGGTTCGACCTCGATGCTCCAGCGCAAGCTCCGGGTTGGTTTCGCCCGGGCTGGACGCCTGATGGACCTGATGGAGCGGCGAGGCATCGTGGGACCATCCGAGGGCTCCAAGGCCCGTACGGTGCTCATGACTCCCGAAGAGCTGGACGCCCGTTAAACCGGCCGGCTGACTCGAATCCTCCGAACCGCCCGACCTGCACTCCCGCTGACCGACCGATGACCACGACCGACAGAGGGGAAGGCGCGTCCGGCCCGAACGTACGCCTGGCCGAAGCATCCGGCCGCCGACGTCGCAGCGGGGGAGGCGATCGTGGCAATGGTTCGCATGCTGGGGCAACCGACAGTGCCGAACGTGCGGGCCATCGGCACTCGGTCGATCGGCGGCGGCGGCGTCGATGGCCGTGGATGGCCGGTGGCATCGGTGCACTGCTCGTGGGAGGTACGACGTGGGCGGTGGCCCAGCGGATCAATGCTCCGTTTTCGCCGGTGATGCCACACGCCGCCATGATGGGTGCAGCCGTCGTGCCAGGGAGTCCCCCCGTCCTGCCCTGGCCGGCCAAGGGCCAGGGTGCGGTTATCGTCCCGTCACTCGGGATCCGTGCTCAGTCGGGACCCGAGTATCCGGTCTCCATCGCCTCGTTGACCAAGATTGCCACTGCCGTGGTAATCCTGAACGATCATCCGATCGCTGCCGGGGCGGCCGGACCGGTGATTACGGTGACCTCCACCGATGTAGCCGAGTACCAGGCCGAGCTGCACCTCGACGAGTCGAGTATCGAGATCCAGGTGGGGGAGACCCTGACGGAGCGGCAGATGCTCGAGGCCCTGATGACTCGGTCGGCCAACGACATCGCCTACAGCTTGGCCGTCTGGGACGCCGGATCAGTCGAAGCCTTCGTGGCAAAGATGAACTCGCTGGCTGCCTCGCTCAGTGCCACGAACACCCACTACGTCGACGCCAGTGGATTCGATTCCCGCAGCGTGTCGTCGGCAGCCGATGTGCTCAAGCTGGCCTCCACCGGCATGGCCATCCCGACCTTTGCCGAGGTGGTGGCACTCCCGAAGGTGACCCTTCCGTTGGTCGGTACCTTGGCCAACATCGTCCCAGAGGTCGGCACGGGCGGCGTGATCGGCATCAAGTCGGGATATACCTTCGATGCCGGCGCTTGCATGGTGCTGGCCGCCGACCGAATCATCCAAGGCCGGTCGGTCCTGGTGATCGTGGCGGTGCTCGGTCAGCCCACGCCTCCCCCCACCCTGCCCAAGCCGACCCCGACCACGACGCCCACCACCACCACGACCGCACCCCTGGCGCCTGGCGCCCCACCCCCGGCACTTCCTCCGACCACCACCACGGAGCCACCGCCGACGACGACAACAACAACCTCGATCCCGCTCAAGGATCTGCCCATCGCCGACCCGTTCAAGTTCACGCGCCCGGTGGTGGAGCCGTTGTTGACGGCGGCGCAGTCGACCATCGTGGCGGTGACGGTGGCGACGAAGGGTGCTGTGGCCGGATCGGTGATCTCCACCTGGGGAGGTCAACCCCACGCGGCCACCTACATCATGGGCACCGGGGCGTGGATCCCTGGCTGGCCTGGCCAGCAGGTCACGTCGACGACCCGGTTCATCAGTGTGCCACCCGGGGCGACGGCGGGCACCAGGGTCGGGTCCTCCACCTTCGCTCTCGGTTCCGAGTTCCAGGTCGTAGGCCTACAGCTGACCCGGACCGTGCCCGAGCCTTCGATCTGGTGGCGCCTGGCGCACACACCTTGTCCGACGTGTCGATCCGGCACGAGCCCGGGGTAGTGCGCAGGACAAGTCCTGGCCGTCCCGCTCCCGTCCGGTCCCGGTGTGACGGGGTCGGCGGGGGTACGTTGGAATAGTGCGAGCACGAGTTCCTGCATCATCGGCAAATCTGGGTCCCGGATTCGACACGCTCGGCCTCGCTCTCAACCGTTACGTGCTGGTTGACGTAGAGCCGGCGTCAAAGCTGATCGTCCGCTCGGTGGGCGAGGGCGAGGGACTCGCGGACGACTCCTCCCACCTGGCAGCCCGGGTGGCCATCGACGTGGCCGGCACCGACCGGTTGGCCATCACTGTACGGTCCGACATACCTATCGCCCGGGGCTTGGGTTCGTCGGCCGCACTGGCTGTGGCCGCCGCCGCTGCTGCCGGCGCGAAGGATCCCTTGTCGGTGGCGACGGCGATGGATGGCCACCCCGACAATGCCGCCGCTTCGATGGTGGGCGGGTTCGTGGCCGCCGCCATGGTGAAGGGAGGGGTGCACGTGGTGCGCCTGCCGTTGGATGTCAGCCTGGCCTTTGTGGTCATCGTTCCTGACGTGACCCTATCGACGGCCAGGGCCCGCCAGGCCCTTCCCTTCGAGGTCACCCGGGAGAGCGCCTCATTCAATCTCTCCCGGATGGCACTGTTGATGGCGGGCATGGCCGATTGCCGGCTCCTGATACCGGAAGCAGCCGAAGATCGGTTGCACCAGGACTATCGCAGCCCGCTCTTTCCGGCTGCTCCCAAGTTGCTGGCCGCCATGGTGGCCGGCGGCGCACTTGCTTCTTGTTGGTCAGGCGCGGGCCCGTCATTGCTTGGGATCTGTCGGGGCATCGACGCCACCAAGGTGCAGACGGCCAGCGAGCAGGCCTTGGCCGAGGCCGGTATGCCCGGAAAGGTGCTCCTGCTCCACGCTGACATGGACGGCCTCATCGTCGACAAGGACGGATCCGGCGGGCTCTACGACGACGGGCTGTAGCGGCTGGCAGCCAGCCGCCGGCTGACCTCCAGCTGTTGGCTGGCGGCTTCGTGGATCGGTGGCGGTATCCTCCACCACGTATGCCATCCCTACCCAGCAAAGACCTCCAGGCCGTCCCCAACCCGCACCCCGGTCGTGACTATCTGGTCACCTGCGATACTCCCGAATTCACCTGCCTGTGCCCGCTGACCGGGCAACCTGACTTCGCCACGGTGCGCATCTCCTACGTCCCCGACCAATCGCTGATCGAGCTCAAGTCCCTCAAGCTCTACCTGTGGAGCTTCCGCAACGACGGCGGTTTTCACGAGGACATGACGAACCGGATCCTCGATGACCTGGTGGCCGCCATCGCCCCTCGTCAGATGACCGTGGTAACTGACTGGCTGGTGCGGGGCGGCATCCACACTGTGGTGGAGGCTTCGCACCCGGCTTCAGGCTGAACACTGGAGGCGATGTCGTACATGAGATGGCGGCGAACCGGCGGAAGGCAACGGGAGAGTGCAAGCTGGACGGCATTCCAGCGTGCCCATCGGGGTGGAAACTCGAGGAAATCTCCTAGTTCACTTCGACCCTCGATAGCGACCTCTGATGAGCCTGGAACTAGGGCATCGGACCGGCAGCCTCGACCCAAGGCAGTGGTCGGCACGGCCGCAGGTGCACCGATGGTGCCGACCCTCCCCCGCCGAGAGGGCTATCCGCACGCCATTGAGAGCGCGTCCCAGATATTTGCCAACGTAACTCGTTGAACATCGGAGTCACTACTTTGGTGGTCCGTTAGCTCCTGATTGAGGTTCCGTGTGAACCCAATGCGCATGGGGGTGACTCATGGGGCGGCCACCCGTCACTTCCGGGGCAGTGGCTCCGGTTTTCGGTCGAGCCCCAGATCGGGCTCCTGTCCGAACGGCGGTAGGGGCGCGAAGGTCCACTGCGGGT
>JAYVYR010000285.1:0-12602 GCA_043784065.1 Acidimicrobiaceae bacterium | reverse complement strand
CACCGCGTCCGCAGTGATGAGCAGAACGCTTCGACGACTCTCCGCGGACTGGGTGGAGTCCTGGGGCCATCCGGTGCTCTTGGTCGAGACATTCGTGGGCCCATCCCGCCACCTCGGCACCTGTTACGGCGCGTCGTCGTTCCTTCTGGTTGGCCAAACCGCAGGCTTCGGGCGCCGGTCCGGCCGCTATGTCTCCCACCGTCAGATCAAAGACGTCTACGTGCGTGCACTGCATCGACGGAGCACCGAAATGCTTGCCGGAACGTTCGACCATCCCTTGTTGGCAGACCCGAGGAGCTCTGTGGCACCGATCGACTTCAACACCGCTGACCTCGACAGCTTGATCGAGCGCATCGAGACCATGAACCGGCCTCGTGACCGGAGAGGGGTCAGGCACGGCTTTGCCTCCACGCTGGTGCTCATCGCGTGTGCAACCTTGGCCGGCATCATCCGTCACGCGACCGACCGCACGGTCAACATCGCGGCGGCAACTCGCCCGTCAGCCCGACATTGACGCTCGATCTCCTCGGGATCCCGCCGCTACTTTGCAAATGACCGTGGCAACGTAGGACCCCCATACCGGGCTCGCCTTGGCGAGTGTATTGACAGTTTCCCCACCAGTGCTGTGATGCTCCGGGGATCGTTTGCCATCGTTTCGTTGTGACCAAAGGGTTCGCTGAATCTTCACCTCGAGGTCATTGTCGTCCACCACTGAAGATCGCCAAGACGGAATTGGGTCGACAGGTGCATCGGGAGGGACCTACTCAAGTGCTCTCCCACATATGCCGATCCACACCAATAGGCAGTTTGCAGCAGGCGAACCAAAGCTTGTAGGAAATGGATTCGCCAGGGGCAGGTGGTCGATTCGACTTCGAGCGCGATCGCCTGGGCACTCCGAGTCGGGGCCTTGGTCATCGGCGCGGTCGTGATGATCTCGGGGACCAGTTCCGCCGGATCGGCGATCATGCCTAGAGCCCCAACGTCGCAGGCGAGGGCACGGCCTTCCCCCAACGATTCAACGCCATCCACGGTTCCAGTGGTCGCACGGGCCTCGAGTGGACCCGGCTTCGCCTACGGGTTCAACTTCACCGCCAACGGCCCCTACCAGGCTGATCCGACGGCGATCAAGTCCGCAACGGGCGTCATGGGGACATTTACCGGGTCGTTCATGGACGTCAACATGATGGGCTGGGGGGTCGGTAACCCCGAGCAGTCCCCGGGCGTCTTCGACTTCCACCAGCTGGTCGCCAGGATCGCGCTGGTCCAGTCGACCGGCGGGGTCCCGATCATCACCCTGTCCGCTGCTCCCGACTGGATGAAAGGCGGCGTGCCCAGAGTCACCGACTGGACCCGGATCGACGTGGCGCCTCTCGCCCAGCACTACGGGGACTACGCCGCTCTATGCGCTGCCGTTGCCAAAGCCTTCCCGCAGGTCAAGTACTTCGCCGTCTGGAAGGAGATGAAGGGGTTCTGGTCGACCGCCACCAACCAATTCGACTCGGCCGGGTACACAGCGATGTACAACACCGCCTACACCGCGATCAAGGCGGTACGGCCCGATGCCCTCGTCGGTGGCCCCTACATGGCCATGCAGTCGGTGGCTAGCACCTGGGTCAACCCGGCACTTCCCCATGGGACGTGGGGATCGACCGCCAAAGCTGGTGCCACATCGCTCTCCTACTGGCTGGCCAACAAGGTCGGGGCCGACTTCGCGGCTCTCGATGGTGACTCCTATACCAAGAACGCCGGACTGATCACGGATCCGATCAGTTCGACGGCCAAGTACGCGGCAATCGATACCTGGCTGCGGGCGCAGACGACACTCCCCATCGCCTGGATGGAGTCCCACGTCCTGCCCGACCCGACGCAGTGGACAGAGCAACAGCAGACTGCGGTCCGGGTCGCCACACTGATCCAGATGGACTCGAGTGGTGCGGCAGCCGGCCTGCAATGGCAGCCTCAACAGCAGACGGGCTGGGACGAAGGTCTGTGGACCTCGACCGATCTGCCCACCGGCGGGAAGGTGACGGTGCTCGGCGTCATCCTCCCCCAGGTCGTGCACGTGCTCCAGTCCCCGGTGACCATTCTGTCGGGCCAGCCGGCCGGCACCTTGGTCGCGACCGGAGCTTTCGGGACTATCACGGTCAACTTGAACGGCGGGGCCTCCTCGGTGGTGGTGACCGGACCGACCCCCTGACGCACAGGTCTTCGGCCCCCAGCTCAATGCCGCAATGCCATTCTGTGGTGTGACATTCCAGACAGATGTCTCGGCGGAAGTGCGTACCTGACGTCAGCGAGCGGGTAAGTCACACGCACTGAACCGCCTCGATCCGGGTGGCCCGATGGTCCTTGAGAACCGACAGGGCCTGGGGTCGGGGCAGGTAGCCATTGGCTTCGGACGCCTCAACCCTTCGTGCCTTGCCCCCGACTCCTATCGCATGTTGCCTGCGTGGCCACGAACAGCGGTGGGCACCTTCGACGAATCGCGCCGAACTTGTCGGTTCACGGCCCGATGGATGTGTCTCCTGGCACTGGAGTCTGGAGACTGTGAGCTCCCCCGGCCGAACGGATCCTCAGCGACCCGGCGAGACGGAAGTGCGCGCATCCCCAGTTGGTGCTTGACGACCTCCGCCTGGTCAGGTATACTCTAGTAAGTCGATAGAGTAACTAGGAAAACCGGCACTACGTCGACGGCACCTCTGGATCCCGCATCTGGCCGGCCTGACTGGCAGGTGTCGGGAGCCAGACAACGGCGACATCAGACCCTAACAATCGCATCGAAGTTCGGTAACAAGTCGTTCGTAGTGTTCGGTAGGAGAAGCAGGGGTGGCCCGCAATGACTCGTGAGCCCGACCAGAAAGGGACGTGACGATGAACGTGAGCGTATTCAGACACAACGGGCGCAAAGGATCGTGCCACCGATGCGGATGGACAACGGCGCTGCGCAGCGTGACCCGCCAAGAGGCCGCGCGGATACGCCGGACTGCCGCCACTGATCCTCGGACTGGCCTCCGGTGGCTATGCGAAGAGTGCATCGCCGATTTCACTCCCGCTGAACAGGGCGAAGGGATTCTGGTCCACGCCAACTCCTTCCGCTCGAAGGTGGCAACTGCCCCACAGCACAGGTCTGTGGCCTGAAGGGCTGCACCCGCCACAAGGTCGGCCGGAAGGTCGTCGATCAGCCATCCGACGATCGCATGACGATCTTTAAGTGGGACCGATGGCCAACGGAAAACTGATCGCCTGCGAGTTCACCGTGCTTGACGTCGGCTTGGCAAAGAGGCTGAGGGTCCCGATCTGCGACGAAGCAACCTTGAGCGGGATCGTCTGAGTGAACGCCCCTCCGGAAACAGCTGTGTTCGTGACAGCCGTCAGCAAATGCCCCTGGGAGTCAGCCAGGCTCAACTCATAGATACCCGCGACCGAAGTGAGCCCCGAAACCACCAGCGAACCCCGCTCGCTGTCGCCGACGGCCGGGCTTACCAGGAGCACCGGAGGCAGCGCCGCGGTGACCTGAGCCCGCCCTACCGGGTTGGTCAAATCGACTCCGGCGAATGACACCAGTTGGATCTTACCGATCTGAATGACGACTCTGGACACATTGGGGAAATTGGTGAGGGTATAGACGATCTGGGCTAGGCGGGCAGACAACTCACCTGACGGTCCCGGTAGCGCAAACTGCTGACTGAGGCTGACAACAGCCACACCTGACTTCACGTCGAGCCCCCGGACCGCAGTACCGGCCGGCATGGCGGTCGAAAGTCCCGCACCCGATTCCGCACCGCTCGGTCCGCCCAAGATGGCCTGCACGGCGAGATACCTCGGGTCCGACGGCGATGTGACCGTCCGATGGGCGACCCCGAGTGAAGTCCCCCGCGTGAAGAAGAGCGTTTCTTGCACCACGGCCGGAACCGTCGAGGTGGTGACCCCTCCCGTCGTGGTCGTAACCGGGGGCTTCGTCGTCGTGGTGGTTGAGGTCACTGCCGTAGTTGCTCCCCCGCAAGCGCCGAGGGCGGCCCCAGCTGCAACGAGGAGGGTCGCTACCTTCCACCGGGCTCCGGTCCGCGTCGTCGATCTCATGGCTGGTGACTTCCTCTCCTTGCGAAGGTGCCGGAACCGAACCTGGTCCTGGTCGTCCGACGCCATTGGCCTGTTTCCTTGCCGGGCAATTCCCGGTCTCAAACCCGCAAGTAGTAGAAGCGGGCAATGATAACGAATGCCAGGACGACGCCGAGCACGGCCACGACGACAGAAAGGCGGCGTCGGACCGTGACGAAGCGAGGCTGACCGCCGGCCAATGCAGCAAGCACTTCATGGGCCACCATCAGCATGAGGAGCGGCACGACGACCAGAATTCCAAACGCGGCATTCGAGACGAGCATCCTCATGCGGTCCTCCGCAACAAAGCCTCACGTACACCGGCGACGAGCGACGGCACCGCAGCAATGGCAAGAAGGCAACCGATGCTGCCCACAGGGTGCCACCAGTGGATCTCGAGAAAAAACAGTGCGAAGAAGAACACGATCGACACCCCGACGGCAAGCGTGATCGTACCGGCGTAGGCAACGTCGGCAATGTCGAACCATGCCGTGGCGGCCCATCCCGTTCCCACCACCAACGCCAGCGCCACCACGTAAGGGCGGATGAGGCTGTGGCTCCCGGACAGTACTAAGCCGGCCCCGAGGGCACAGAGGGCGGTCAGAGCGAAACTGACCGTCATCTTGATGGTCCGCTGAACTCGGGTCACAAGGTACCTCCCGGGGCGATGATCGACGCGATGCCTGGCGCGAGAGTCCTAGGGGGATTAGCGGCCCCCGCCGGCACGGTCGCAGTTGGTGCAGAGGTGGTTTGGCTCTGTGTCCCGGTTGTCGAAGTCGTTGTCGACGGCGGTCCAGTCGTGGTGGTCGTCGGCTTGGGCTTCGTCGTGGTGGTCGTCGGCTTGGGCTTCGTCGTGGTGGTGGTCGTCGGCTTGGGCCGTGTCGTCGGAGTGGGCTTGGGCCGTTGAACGGGCACCGGCTTAGGACGGGGGGCCGGTCGCGGCGGCTTCGGGTGGGGCTTGATCACTATCGGATGGTGCCGTGGGTTCGGGGCCTTCTGGAGTCGGATCACCGTGGCGGTCGACGAGTGGAAGACCACGTGGGCGTAGCCAGTTGCCAGCAGCCGGGCGGCAAAATCCTTCACCCATCCTGACGGGTTGCCGAGGAAGTACACCCCGTAATTGTCCTCGGCCTGAGTCAAGAAGACATAGGTGGGTTGATGGGTGACAGGCACGGCCTCGGCAAGCTGCTTGCCCCGGTACGTGAGCAGGTTTCCGATGATCGACACCCGGTAGTCACCGGCTCGGGCGAAGATCAGCGGCTCGTCCTTGTTCGGTACGAGGATGACAGAGCCCGTCGTGGCATGCCCATGGATCCACACCGCGGCTGCAACGTCCCCAGGTGGGATGGCTTCGAACGATTCGTTGCCATACCGGTCGAGGGGGAACAGGGCGAGAAGGATTGCCGGCAGGACCAGGCAGAAAACTACCGATCTGCGCCGGACATTCGGATGATCGATGAGGCTGGCGATGATGACCGCGGCGGGAGCCAGACCGAACAGCAGGACCCGGAGGGCGACTTCGCCCCCGTAGCTGACAGCACCTGCAACCGCCACCGGGGCGACGGCCACGATTGCCATGGTCAAGAGGATGTGGCCTCGGCGCCACAACGCCCAGAAGGCGTATCCGGCGGCGAGGATGAAGATCGCCGAGGTCAGGAGGCGGCCGTACTGTACGAGTTCGCGACCGATCGAAGCACCTTGGAGGCGAGCGGCGACCGCCGAGTTGAGCGTCGATCCGACCTGGCCGGCCGAGCCGAACACCTTGGAGAGATGATTCGACCAGTAGGCGTGCGCCTCCCAGGAGAGCCAGGCCCAGACCATGACACCCATGAGGAGCCAGAGCATCCTCAGGCTGGTGCGGCCCGTGAGGGTGAACCCGAAGAACACCAGACAGAGAGCGGCCGGCGTGATCTGATGGGAGACGGCGGAAGCCCCGCCGATGACCAGCAGCACGATGAGTGTGGCCAGTCGGTAGCTGCTTGTCGTCTCGGTTTCGGGACGCTCGTAGTCGAGTGCCCCGTAAGGAAGCTGGAATGCCCGGAGCGAGAGGCGCCTCAAGCCGTACCAGAGTCCGGTCTGGGTGAACCGGCCCACCAGCCGAGGGGGGAATCCCCCCACGGCGAAGACCCGGATCACGATGGCCGCGGCCGCCAAGAAGAGCAGCAGATTGAGCCCCTGAGGTGAGAAGTAGTCCTGGTCGATCCAGTTACTGACGAGGAAGATGGCAGGAACTGCCCATCTGGCACGAGAGGTGTGCAGGCAAGTGTTGGCGATGGACTTGAGTGGGATCAGGTACACGAGGTTGAGCACCAATGGGCACCACCGCAAGAACCACAGGGTGGAAACCCCCATGGCTCGGGCGGCCATGCCCGCGGCTGCGAACGGCGCCGGCCACGACATCCGGACGTCGAGGCGAGGCAGAGCGTGTCCGGTGCGGCCGATGTACTCGGAGAAACCTGCCACCGAGTACGCGGTGGAGAACCGGGGTACCGATTCGGTGGCCGGAAGAGTCCCGTGCAAGACCATGGCCAGGGCGAAGAGGCTGACGCACATCCCCTCGAGCCGAGGTTGGTCACGGCGCAACTCGACAACTACCGCTGCACCGGCCAGGACCGCGCCCAGCCACCAGAGCACCGACAGTTGCGATACCAGGCCGGCCGCGCCGACCTGGTACGGGTGGATTGACGAAAGTGAGGCGTGCCAACTGACGATCGCTGCTACCGAGAGGAGAAACGACAATGACGAGTCAAGAGCTGCAATCAGCGTTGCGGTCCGACCGGCACTGACGCTGCCCACGTTGTCGGTCGAAAGAGGGGCGACGAGGACACCGGAGCCGGGCGAGTTCAGTTGCACCATCGTCTACGCCCCGACACGAGCTCCCTACGGATCCACGGAATAGGGCGGTCGCCCGCCCAGTATGGTACCTGACCAGCGAGGATGGCATAAGGTCACGCTTGAGAGTTGCCGTCGACCCTCCGTCATACTCACCGTGACAGATGGCGACTGATACCGTTGCCGCCTGCCCGCACCGTGGGTTTGCCTACCGGGGGCGCGGCTGTTCCGGTGGTCGATCGGAAGTCGCCTTGCGCTCCTCTCGAAGGTTGCTCCACAAGGTCGGGTACTGCTCAGACTCAGGAAGGTCGTGATGAACGAAATCGATCAACGTCGGTCGGCCGAAGAGCCGGTCAGCGTATTCCAGGTAGCCAACCCCGACCGGAAGCGGCGCAGGATCCTGACGGCTGCCGCGGTCATAGTGGTCGTGATCGCCTTCGGCATCTGCGGGCTCGCACTTGTATCCATGAACAACAAGATTCACCACTTGGACCAGACGGTTGCCACGCAGTCGGCCCAGATTCACAACCTCCAGACGACGGTGGCAACGGCCAAATCCTCGGTGAGTGCTGCGGTGGCGTGTCTGCAGAACCTCGGGACCCAGGCCGCTATCTGCAGCGATCTGGTCAAGTAGCCGAAGAGCCAGGCCACATCCAGGCCACATCCCGGCCGGGTGTCGGCCGGAGCCGCCCCTGCGCTCAGTGGCGGCCGCGCCCGGGCAGCACGATGCCGAAGCGATCGACCTTCCATTCGAGCGTACCGACCAGGTAGCCGATTCCCGCCATCACCAATCCGGCGCAGAGTGCGAAGGAACGCCCCAGCCCGCCCAGATCACCAGCCAGCACCTCGCGCCCGCCCCGTGCCAGTCCGTCGGTGAGCGCCCGGCGGGCAAAGCGGCGTTCTGCGTCGAGGTTTCTCGCTCCTCCCATCTGGCGGAACGCTCCGACCTTGCCACGGTTGACGAAGAAGCAGCGACGCCAGAAGTAGCCCCAGACCAATCGATTCTCGGAGACGAAGTGGTTCACCACCGCGCTCGGCTGGAACATGATCACGCTCGTCGGCGAGTGGTGAACCAGTCGATGACACATGTCCATGTCGTCGTGGTTGTCCGAGTGGAAGTACCCGATGGCCACGAGGTCGTCACGTCGCACGGCCATGGCCGCCCCGATGACGTGCTGAATCGGGGCGGCGGTCTCCGGCAGGCCCAGATAGGCGCATCCGAACACCCAGTCGTACTCCGGCGGGAACCACGCAGGTCGCGGTTTCGCATACACGGGAAGTGGCCGTCCCCCGACAGCGATGACCGACAGGTCGTTGAAAGGGGCCAGGATCTGTTCGAGCCAGTCGGGCTCGGCCGTGGCGTCGTCGTCGAGAAAGGCGATAAATCCACCGGTGGCCAGTTCAGCGGCAGTGGTCCGAGCTGAACCAAGGTGGCCGTCATACCGGTTCTCCACCACCTGGATGGGCACGCGCCTTTCGTCAGCCGGCTCCCCCCAGCGTTCCATGCAACGCTTGAACAGGTCAGGGTTGTGATCGATCGATAACAAGAGCTCTTTGGGACGGAGTGTCTGGTCGAGGACCGACTCGATCGACTTCGTCAGCAGTTCCCACCGGTCGAGGGTGTAGGCACAGATGACCACGGAGACGTCTCCCGGTACCGAACCGTCCGGTGACGATGCGGTCGAAGCACCCGATCTGGCAGCTCCCGCCGGCTTGCCTTTGGCCGCAGTCATGACGCCGCACTTCCCTTCAGTCGTAGGTCGATACACCGCGGATCACGCCATCGAGGTTCGAGATAGCGGCAACGGGATGGGGACTCCCCCGCCGGGTGCGTCGAAAGATCCATGCCCCCACTGTAGGTTGTCGATCCGTCTCCGGTCATCCCCTCATCGTCCGACTTGCCGCCGAACAGCGACTCGTCGGTAATGTCCACGCAACAGCCTCCCCATGTGACGCGCTGAGATCGAACCCGGCCACGAAGTCGTGCGCAGGCACTTGCTATGATTTGCCGATGTCGGACGACGAACAGCCGGTCCAGCACCGGAACGGGCCGTCATTCCACAAGGAGTCCACGTGATTGCTCGCCCTGTCATCGTCCTTGGGGCACCGCGATCGGGCACCACCATGGTCTTCCAGGCGCTGTCGACGCACCCCGAGTTGTGGAGCCTCTACCGCGAGAGCCAGTCGATCATCGGCCAGCACTTTCCCGCCGAAATGGTCCCCGGCAAATCGGTGCGGGTGACCGCAGACGACGTCGATGACGCAACGGCCGAAGCGATGCGCCAAGAGTTCTTCGACGCCGTCGGCAACGCCGAGGCTTCACGTTTCCTCGGGCGGGGCGTCCCCCTGATCGCCCGAGCCAAGTTGAGCGGGCTGTTGACCAAGGTGGGATCGGCCCGCAAGGTGTCGCCGATCCGGATGGTGGAAAAGACTCCCGACAACTGTTTCCGAATCCAGATGATGCTGCGCCTGTTTCCGGACGCCTTGTTCGTCTACGTAGTGCGGGACCCGCGCGGTTCGATCGCATCCATCTATCGAGGCTGGACAGAAGAGTCGAGGTTCCAGCGATTCGAACTGCCCAAAGACTTCACCATCAAGGGCTACGACGGCACCCACTGGTGTTTCGGCCTCCCTCCTGAATGGGAGAGCCTCGACGGATGCACGGTCATGGAGATCTGCGCCCATCAGTGGAGGCTCTACAACGAATATTGCCTCCTGGATCTTCCGACTGACTCGGATCGGGTGGTCGAGGTCCGCTATGAGGAGACCGTCGCCAACCCTGGACCGGTCCTCGAGAAGCTCGCCAGGTGGGCCGGCATCGATCCCCGTCCGCTCGAGCGGTATCGCGAGAAGCTGCCCGTGGTGAACACGTGGTCCAAGCCGAGTAGCGAGAAGTGGAAGCGCGTCGAGCAGGAGATTGCCGAGGTCCTTCCTCTCGTCGCTGCCGAGTCCGAGCGACTCGGCTATCCGGCGACGTGACCTTCGGCCGTCCGACTTCGCCTCCCTCCCGGTGGGATGACCGACGTCCCGAAGATGACTCGGCCGTCCCACGGCTCGACGGATCGACCCCTGGCGCCGGCGGTACGGGTGGCTGAACCTGGCTCAGAGTCGGATGATCCGTTCGTGGCGCAATCCGATCCCACCGACGATAGGCGCACTCGGGTGCTCTTCATCGGGGGGGAGGGCAGATCAGGCTCGACGGTGCTCGAGCGGCTCCTCGCCGCGCACTCCGACACGTGCGCCGTCGGTGAGCTGAAGAACCTCTTCGAGATGGGTATAGCGGGCAACGAATTGTGTGGGTGCGGAAAACTGGTCCTCGAGTGCGAACTTTGGTCAGAGGTGGGTCGTCGCCTGGTAGGCGGTTGGGACACGAGCGCCGGCCGGGAGATGGTCGAGTTCTTCGCCCGGATCAACCACCGCCTCTACCTACCCGCCATCACAATCGGCCGGGGTCCGACCATCGCCCGGGCGAGGTCGATCCTGGCCGAGCTCTATCGGTCGATCGCCGACGTGTCCGGTTCGCCGGTGATCATCGACTCGTCGAAGCACCCGTCGTGGGCGTACCTTCTGGCCGGTGTCCCGACCATCGACCTGCGCCTCGTCCAGTTGGTCAGGCATCCGTCGGGAGTCGCCTACTCGTGGAGCAAGCCGGTGGCACGGCCCCATGCGACCGCAGGGCAGGGCGACTTGATCATGCCCGCCCACTCGCCGGTCGAGGTGTCCATCCGGTGGGACGTGTTCAACGCGCTGCTTCGTCGATTGGCAAAGCGAACGCTGCCGACCATCCTGCTCCGCTACGAGGACTACGTGGCCGACCTGGACGGCGCCCTCGATGCCTGCCTCGAACTTGTGGGCCTGACGTACGTCGAACGACCCGACACCATGGACATCGGCCACGGGATCGCAGGCAACCCCTCGCGATTCGCTGTCGACTCGCAGAAGATCGTCGAAGACAACCGGTGGATCACAGAGTACAGCCCTTGGAAGCATGCGCTTGTGTCGGCGATCACCTGGCCGGCCCGACCGACCTACGGCTACCGCTATCGCCGATCCGATCCGGTGCACCCGCTGCCCCGCCGTTCGGTGGGTCGCTCATCTAGGCGCTGAGGCCGCCTCGATATCCGCCGCCCCGGACTTCTGTAGCTGGCGCAATGTTCGCGCGGCCAGAGCGGTGCACACGGCAACACCTCCGAGTCTGACCAGGTCGCCAACACCACTGGCCGGTATGGCGTACGTGCCGAGGATGGCGGCCACAGCAGCGATCAGCTGGCCCCACAGGGCAATGGGAGGTCGACGGAGGACCAGCAGCCTCCGGCTCAACAGCGCCATTCCGCTGGCCAGGACGCAGTAGGTGATCGTGGTCGCCAGTGCCGAGCCATTGATGCCCCACACGGGCACGAGGGCCAGGTTCAGTCCGATATTGACAAGTGCAGCGACCACCGTGACGATGCCCACGGTGCCCGAGCGCCCTTCGGACAGCATGAGACGGGAATGGACGAAGCTGGTGCACACGGGAATGGTCGAGATGACGACGATGACGATGACCGGGATGAGTTGGTGGGTCTGGAAGGAAGCCGGTGCCCAGATCTTGAGTGCGATCGGCCCGCCCAGGGCAATGCCGATGGTCACCGGAACGAGTAGCCGGTAGAGGCCGTCCCGGCTGTCAGCCAGCACGGCCGCCCGGACGCGGGTGTCCTTGATGGCAAAAATACGGGGCAGCCACGCCAGGTTGAGAAACGTGAGCATGCTGACGCCGACGGCACCGAGGGTGTAGGCGACCTGGAACCTCCCGGTCGGTCCGGGCCCGAGCTCACGGAGGATCACGAAGCGGTTGGCCGCCGACATCACGAAGGTGGAGATCTGGAGCGGAACGATCGGGATCGAGAAGCGGAGCGTCGTTCGCACGGTATGAAAGTCGAAGAGACCCTGCCAGCGTGGCGGGATGGTCACCAACGACAGGACGACGGCGCACACTTGTACGATCACGGCCACCTGGATCACTTCGCTGGCCAGTCGGTGATTGGCAAAGGCGTAGGCCGTCCCCGCGCCGATGCCGATGACGGCCTGCATCAAACAGACGATGGTGAATACCAGAAGACGCTCGTTACAGCGCAGGAGTGCCAGACAGATCCAGGTCATGGCGAAGAAACCTGACCAGACGACAGTCAGCTGGGTCGACAAGGTGAACTGGCCGAACCCGAGGTGTGGGCTCCACAGCGGGCCAGTCAGGTAGACCAACCCGGTCACGATGGTCACCATGAAGAGGGCGGCAGCCAAGAGGTTTCGGCTCTTCACCTCGCCCTCGGGCTCGCTGTAGAGCCGTTGGATCCCAATGTTCATGCCGAGATTGGCCGTGTAATACAGGACATACAGCAGGGCGAGATCAGCGGCAAAGATGCCGAATTGGTGCAGCCCCAGGACCCGGGTCATCACGGGGGTCACGATCACCCCGGACAGCAGCTGGAGGGACGACGCCAGCATGTAGAGCGAATCCCGCCCGAACATGGTCCCGACATGGTTGCCGACCGAATGTCCGGATCCCGAAGTGCCGGCGGCCAGATCGTCGGGACCCTGCAGTGGACGGGATACAGCGCCAGGGCTGGGGCGGGATCCTGACTCGTTGTCCGCAGGATCGGAGCCGATACCCGGCAGGTCGTCAGTAGCGGGGCCCG
>JAYVYR010000284.1:0-2704 GCA_043784065.1 Acidimicrobiaceae bacterium | reverse complement strand
GTCAGCAGTTCCGTTACTCCTGCCGGACTGTCGGGCGGCCGCACCCGCCGGAGTGCCTCTGAGCGCGCCGACGGCGACGGCGCCACCGGCCAGGCCGACTCCTGTTGCGGCCAGGAGCCGCCGGCGACTGACCCGTCCGGTCACCGTGACGGGAACCGAGCCGGGCTCGGTAACCGGGGCTGAAGGGACGGAGGCACCTGCTCCGTGGGCGCCATCGCCGCCGGTTCGTCCCGACATCGCTTCGATTCGTGCCCGGAGCAGTCGATTGCCCTGTTGCTGCTGTAGCGCCGCCGCCTCGAGACGCTGGCTTCGTTCCAGCAGCTCGTCCAGCGTGGGACGCACTCCCGACCCCGCTTCTTCGTCGCTCATCGCAGGCACTCTCCTTTGTCGATCGGTGGGACCAACCTTGTCCGCTGTTGTGTAACTGTCGTCACGGATCTGGTCACCCGAGGATCTGGACAATCACGAATCCGGAACCCCCGGAACCCCCGGAACCCCCGGCCTGACCGGCACCGGCCCCACCGCCGCCTCCGGAGGCACCGCGAGCCGTGGCCGTCTCGCCGACGCTCCCTGACGTGGTCGAGAGGCCGCCCTTTGCGCCGCCTCCTCCGCCGGCCACTTTGGTTCCGGCTGCCCCCCCGGCACCTCCTTGCGTGGCGGTCGCCGCGCCGCCTCCTCCTCCGCCGCCTGGGGAGGCGGCGAAGGGGTTTCCGCCCGGCGCACCGGAGGCACCTCCACCCGACGCGACGGTCGCCTGTGTCGTGGTTCCCTGACTTGCCCCGTAGGCGGCACCGGCCACCGCGGTCGATCCAGGTGCGGCAGCCAGGCCACCGGAGCCGCCTCCGGCCTGCACCATGAGCTCCGGGACCCCCACACTGGTGGCGCCCCCGGCACTGCCGTCTCCGGCCGAGCCGCCACTCGGCCCGCCCGGTCCACCGGCGCCACCACCGCCGACCGTGACGGTGAGGGAGGTCCTCCCGGTTACGTCCACGATGCGCTCGGCGGCCGAACCGGCCGCACCTCCCGATCCGCCGACCTGACCGTTTGCTCCTCCCAGACCGCCGCCGCCGCCGCCACCACCGCCGACAGAGGTCACCCGGGCCCGGGTCGCCCACTCGGGCAACGGGAGCGAACCCGACGACGTGAGGACGGTGACCGCGTCCGAGGAGAACCCGGGGCCCGGGAACGTTCCGTCTAAGGCACCGCTCGCAGTCAAGTTCAGCGGACCACCGGGGACCACTGACTGCCAGGTCGCCGTGCCAGCCACCGACGAGGCCACGACGAGGTCGCCAGCGATAGGCGGTGCCAGTGGGTCCATGTACTCGCCCCCGGCGAAGGAGGCGGGGTCGAGGAGCGTGACGGTAGGCAACGGCTTGCCGGGTGTTGCCGTGATCTGGATGGATGGGCCCGGGTTGATGGTGCCGGTCGCCATCTCGTTGCTGCGGTGGACGATCATGTCGGCCGCGGCAAGTGCGTTCGCGTAGGTCCAGGCCGTGGAGGTGGGCCCGGGGAAGCTGACGGTGTCTCCGGAGCCAGGGGTGGCGGCGGCCGATAGAAGGATGCTGTCCGGTGAGGTTCCGGTTCCGGGCACCACGCTCTTGACCATCGTCCCTTTCTGGATCAGCCCGATGCTGTCGGTGATGACCATGCCCGAGGTCACGCCGGCCGTCGACCCATGGGGAACCGTCACTTTGTTCGGGTTGCCGGCGGAAATGGTCGCCCCGAGGATCGGAGCAGGAAGTTGAGACGCCTGGTGGGCGACATTGTCCGCATGGGTCGGATAGGCGGCGTAGGTCGGTTGCACCAGGCGGCCAGGATCCGTCTGCATGGTGAGCCGGAAGTATTCGTAGGTGTTGGACGTCGTTGCCGTCATCGCAGGGGCGAAGGGATTGGTCGACTCGTACGCCGCCGCCAGGTTGCCGATGATGCGGCCAGGATGGAGCTTGGTCTGCCCCGCGGTAGTGATGTTGAACCCGACGTAGTTCCCCCGGGGTCTCGGGTAGCAGCCGAAGCCGTCGAGCGTATTGTCGATCAGATGGAGGCCCCCGGTGGTATTGAAGTACGCGCCGTTGCCAGGGCAGGCGATCAGGTGGTTGTTCACGATCCACCACCCGGCGGCGTTCTCCATGCGGAGGCCCTCGTAATACAGCTTCGTCGTGGGGTTGACGAGGGGCCCGGCGGCGCGCTGCTGCTGGGAAGGTGACCAGATGAGGTTGTTGAGAATGTGGCCATCGGTCGCCCCACCGGAGCCGCCGTAGTCGTTGTCCACTTTGATCCCGTACCAACCGGCGTTGATGACGGTGTTGTCCTGGATCCGGTTCTCGTGGTTCTCGTTAGTCGAGCCCTGCCCGAGGTAGTTGGCGTCGGCCAGCCAGATTCCGATGTTGGGGATGTTCAGGAGGTAGCAATGGTGCGCCTTGGCACCGTACGTAAACATGACCAGGCCGTGGCCCTGGGTGTTCCCGGATCCCGTCCCGCCGTTCTGGCCGTCGAAGGCCAGGTGGTCAACCTCGATGCCGCTGTCCACCGCCCGGAGCGGGGTGCCGTTGTTGTAGAGGCTGTTGAATATTGGGTATTTGCCGGGATTGGCGGGTCCGTACAGGCCTGCCAGGAAGGAGAAAGAACCAACGATGCATGCCAGATTGACCCCTGCCGCCTGCTGCAGGGTCGGGAGCCTCGCCGTCGAACCGCCGCCGGTCACCTC
>JAYVYR010000283.1:0-13182 GCA_043784065.1 Acidimicrobiaceae bacterium | reverse complement strand
TCCAGCGGTGCTCGCCATCGATGTGAGGGCCAGCTTGGCTGCGGTAGCCAGATCGACGTGAGCGGCCACGCCCAACTCCAGGGTGGACTTGCCGTACTTGCTCTCGCCGATCTGGAGGAATGGGCGGTCATCGGAGGCCCGGATGTAGTTGCCTTCGGGGTAGACGAGGAGGATATCCGGCGGCCCGCCGCGGATCTCACCCCCGAGAGGGAAGGTGGCGGTGCCATCGGCACCCACCTGGGCCAGGGCCTCACGGTGGCTGGCGGCAACAGCCCGGCTGAGCCGCCCGAGACACAGAGCCGCCTTGAACAAGTGGCCGACGGTGGCCAGGCTCTCCGGCGCACCGGGGTCGGCGAGGTCCCGGTTGACACGGTCGAAGACCTCTTGCGTGGTTGCCAGGTTGCCGGTCGGGCGCCGGCTGGAGCAGGTGCACTTTTCGGTAGGTGCTGACGTTGTCCACACCGGCGTTGGTGCGGGAGTCGCCCAAGAAGTCGAGTCCCTCCAGGAGTCGAATGGCCAGGCAGTAGGTCATGGGGAAGGTTCTCAAGTCGCTCGATCGGGCGTTTGGATTTTTCGGTTCGACTCCCGATCGTTAGCCGGCAGCGGCACCCCTAGTTTTACAGCGAGGGACATCGGTCGTCGGACAAATGGTCGGCAGCCCAGATTCGCTTGTCCCGGGCCGCGTTCGGGTCAACTTCAGCTACCCGCACACGGGGGCAGTTCCCGGGCTCGGGCGGGGACACAGGCCAGCCGTCCGAACCCAGGATGCTGGAGCCGACCCATGACACGTCACGCTCGTCGCCTCGCCGGTCGGCCGCTGGCACATCCAGTACCCGCATGGCGGCATCGGCAATCCGGTCGGGCATCACCCGGTCGTTTCGCACCGCCGGAAGGGGGTGATCGAGCTTTCCACCAGGCCGAACACCAGGTCGGCCGCCGTCGACGGGTCGACGCCCCCGAAGACACCGGCCCCGAGACCACCGCGGACCTAGTGGCGGTGCCCGAGCAGGTTCGGTCCCCCTCTGCCGAGTTGGCGTGCCAGCCTGGGGTGGTGCGTTACCTGCTCCTGCTCGCCATCGTGTTCGGAGTCAACCTGCTTCCGGCGTTCGGGCCTCCCACCTGGACGCTGCTCGTCTTCGCCCGGCTGAATTGGCACCTCGAGCCGGTGGCCATCGTCCTGATCGGCGCATGTGCCGCTGCGACGGGCCGCTACGTGCTGGCCGTCGGGACACGGCACTTCCGCAGCCGATTCAGCGAAAAGCGACGGGCCAACCTGATGGCGGCCAACGATCTGCTGTTCGCCAAGAAGGGTCGGGCGTGGGCCATCCTCGCCGTGTTCGTCATCTCACCCCTGCCGTCAGCCCAGCTGTTCGTTGCCGCTGGACTGCTCGACGTCGCACTGGTCCCGCTCACGCTGGCCTTCTTCGTGGGCCGGCTGGTCAGCTATTCGTTCTATGTGGCCGCCGCCACCTTGGCCGCGCACCAGTTCGGTGGTGTGCTGCGCAACGCTCTCGGATCGCCATGGTCGATCGCGCTCCAACTGCTGCTCCTGGCCGGTACTGCGGCCCTGCCCTTCGTTAACTGGTCGCAGATCCGCGACCGGAGGCGGGCGCAGGGCGGGCGCCACCAACAGGATGCGCCAGCCGGAGAGGACGGATCCGACCACGGCGAGTCACCGGTCTGACCCGGACCGGTGGACCACGAACGTCTGCCTCTACCGCCATCGACCACGACAGGAAGAGAGGTCAGGGGTGCGAAGGTGAGAGCGGAGCATCCTCCACGTCAAAGGCCAGCTCGTCGAGTTACCACCCACCGCCACCCATCCTCGCCCGGCTGGTAGGACCGGATCAGGGGGTGATCTGGGTGCTGGCGCCAGTGGGCGGTGGCACGTCCGTTCGGCAAGTCATCGCCGCAACCGATGTGCCCACAGCCCATGAACATGCGGAGGTGGACCCACTGTCCGCCGGAGCGCAGGCAGTCCTCGCATCCGTCGCTCGATGGGATCACGTCCTTCGCCGTATCCAGGTGGGTGCAGGAAGCGCTCATCGTTCCGCTCCTTTCGTCGTTGCTGCCGCTGTGCCACTGCGATGCCGGGCCTCCGGTCGAACGGGCTCTCGGGAATGTTTCCACCCAACGTGCGTTGCACTGTCCCCACCGTGACAGACATCGGAGGATTGATGGACACCAGTTATCAGAACCTGCCCCTGCTACCACTGACCTCGGGAGTGCTGCTCCCGGGGATGGTCTTCACTCTCGCTCTCGAGTCGGATGAGGCGACCGCCGCCGTCGAGGCCGCCGAAGCGGCCGACGGGAACTTGGTGATCGTGCCCTTCATCGACGGCCGCTACGCGTCGATCGGCGTGGTCGCCGAGGTGGCCGAGCGGGGTGAACTGCCCGGCGGCCTGGCGGCGGTCACCATCCGCGGTGTCGAACGGGCCCGGCTCGGTACGGGAGTGCCCGGCACCGGCCAGGCCCTGTGGGTCGAAGTCGAGGACGTCAACGAGGATGGCACGGACCACGAGGCCGCCGTCGAGCTGGCCCGGGAGTACCGCGCAGTTGTAGAGAACATCCTGGTGTCACGGGGTGCCGGCCGCCTGGCCGACCGCCTGCCCGGAGCGGTGGAACCCGGTCGGGTGGCCGACCTCGCCGGCTACTCCCCCGACCTGACATTGGCCCAGAAGGTCACCGTCCTCGAGACAGTCGACGTGGTCGAACGCCTGCGCACGGTCCTGGCCTGGGCGCGCGAGGTACTGGCCGACCTGACGCTGCGCGAACGGATCAAGACCGACGTCGAGGAGGGGATGGAGAAGACCCAGCGCGAATTCCTGCTGCGTCGCCAACTCGAGGCCATCCGCAACGAGCTGGGCGAGACCGGCGATGACGGGGCCGACCCGGACGACTACCGATCGCGGGCCGGCGCCGCCGAACTTCCCGAACACGTCCGTACAGCGGTCGCGCGAGAGATCGGAAAGCTCGAGCGGACCCCGGAGCAGAGCCCCGAGCACGGATGGATCCGTACCTGGCTCGACACCGTCCTCGAGCTGCCCTGGGGCATCGAATCCGAGGACCGGATCGACCTGGACGCGGCAGCCGGAATCCTCGATGAGGACCACGACGGCCTCCGTGACGTCAAGGATCGGATTCTCGAGCATCTGGCTGTCCGCAAGCTCCAGGTGGAACGCGGTCTGGCCCCGGTCGGCGGGCGCGGCGCTGGCGCCATCCTGGCCCTGGTCGGGCCCCCGGGAGTCGGCAAGACCTCGCTCGGTGAGTCGGTGGCCCGCACGCTCGGGCGCTCCTTCGTCCGGGTGGCCCTCGGCGGGATCCGCGACGAGGCCGAAATCCGAGGCCACCGCCGCACCTACGTCGGCGCCCAACCGGGCCGCCTCGTCCGCGCCCTGCGCGAGGCCGGTTCGATGAACCCGGTTGTGCTCCTCGACGAGGTGGACAAGATCGGTGCCGACCAGCGGGGTGATCCCTCCTCGGCCCTACTCGAGGTCCTCGACCCGGCCCAGAACCACACGTTCCGTGACCACTACCTCGAGGTCGAGCTGGACCTGTCGCAGATCCTGTTCCTGGCTACGGCGAACGTGATCGACACCATTCCCGGGCCCCTGCTCGACCGCATGGAGGTCATACGCCTCGACGGCTACACCGAGGACGAGAAGGTGGCCATCGCCCGCAACCACCTGGTGAGGCGTCAGGTGGCCCGCTCCGCCCTGACAGAAGACGATATCGAACTCACCGACAGCGCGCTCCGGATCATCGTCGCCGACTACACCCGGGAGGCTGGCGTGCGCTCGCTCGAGCGGGAGCTCGGCCGGCTCCTCCGCAAGGTGGCCGGGCGGGTTGCCGCCGACGGCACCGGAACTGCAGGGCCACTCGTGGTCGATGAGCTCGACGTGGCTTCCTGGCTCGGGCGCCCGCGCTACTTCTTCGAGTCGGCGGATCGGACGTCGGTGCCCGGGGTGGCGACCGGACTGGCCGTGACCGGAGCTGGAGGCGATGTGCTTTCGGTCGAGGTCACCATGATGGACGGACCCGAAGGCCTCACCATCACCGGCCAACTCGGCGACGTGATGCGGGAGTCGGCGGAAATCGCCCTCTCCTTCGTGCGTTCCCACGCTCCGGAGCTGGGAATCGATCCCGGCGCCTTCGCGGGCAAGCGGTTCCACATCCATGTGCCTGCCGGGGCTATCCCGAAGGATGGACCGTCGGCCGGTGTCACCATGACCGCAGCACTGGTCAGCCTGTTGACTGGTCGAACGGTGTCGCCATCTGTGGGGATGACCGGTGAGGTGACGCTCCGAGGCCGGGTCCTGCCGATCGGCGGCGTGCGCCAAAAGGTCCTGGCCGCTCACCGGGCCGGTCTCACCACGGTCGTCCTGCCCGAACGCAACGGACCGGATCTGGACGATGTGCCCGAGGCGGTACGCCAGCAGATGACGTTCCGGCTGGCCGCTCAGGTGGAGGAAGTCCTCGAGGTCGCGTTGACGGTGCCAGAGGCATCAGCGGGTGGTGTCGCCACGAGGGCAGCTGAGGCCGCTTGACGGCCGGGGTACCGCGCCAACCGCTTCCGCAGCAGCCGGTCGCCCGGGGAGCCACACTGGAGGACGGGCGAACCGCACCACCTACAGCCGACGGACCCCACTGAGGAGAAGACCGATGGGTACCACCGACCTGCTGATGGATGCATTTGAACGAATCCGCGACGGGGTCCACCCCGCCGCCAACGGGCTCGACGTCGAGGAGCTGTCGTTCCGGCCCGATGTCGAGTCCAACTCGATCGCCTGGCTGGTGTGGCACCTCACCCGGATCCAGGACGACCACGTCGCCCATCTGCGGGGCGACAGCCAGCGCTGGCTCGAGTCCGGCTGGGCCGAACGGTTCGCCCTTCCCCTCGACCCCTCCGACACCGGTTACGGCCATGACCCCGGGCAGGTCGGACTCGTCGTGGCCGAAGCCTCGCTGCTCCTCGACTATTTCGAGGACGTCCATGCCGCCACCGTGGCCTACCTCCCCCGGCTGACCGAGGCCGACCTCGGGCGGGTGGTTGACACCCGTTGGGACCCGCCCGTCACCGTTCAGGTCCGTCTGATGAGCGTGGTCGCCGATGATCTCCAGCACGTCGGACAAGCCGCCTATGTACGCGGTCTCGTCCACCGCCGATAGCCAGCACGTCCTAGCGGCTCATCGGTCGTTCGGCGTTCTCTACCCCCACCTGGGCGTTCGTGCGACACCAGGCCGGACAGCTACCTCCGGGACCTCAAGTTGCCCACCTGGCGCGCCGACAATCGAAGTGCCGGAGGTAGGCAGGTAGAGGCGACGAGGGGGCCATGGGAGATCTGGTGACAGTCCCGCAGGTGGACGGTAACGACGAGCAGGCTGAATCGGCGTCAGGCCTCCGCGCTCGACTGCGGATGGACCCGACCGTCATCGGCTACCTCATGGGCCCGCCAGCCTTCGTTACCATAGTGATGCTCATGCACTTCGGCTACGTCGTGCGAGTGTCACCTTGGGTCTGGCCGATCGTGTTCATCACCATCCCGACGTGCAATCTGATCGCCGACCACATCTACGACCGGCATCTGACCCCGGCCACACTCAACCTCCGGGTCGCCGTGCAGGTGGCTGCCGTCACCGCCGTCATCGACTTCACCGGTTGGGGCCCCGTACTGTGGGGCGCGTACGCCTTCATCGCCCTCGAGGTGATCGCGAAATGCGGGTCGCGGGCATGGACGTCGGTGATGGTTTGGAGTTTGACCGGAATGGCCGTCGGCCAGGTGTACCTCTGGCAGGGCTGGATCCCTTCGGAGCTCCCGCTTGCCCAGTCCGTGGCCATCACCACCATGGGGGCGTTCGTCCTCTTCTTCGTGATCCGCATGGCCGGCGCCACCATGGAGCAGAAGGAGGAGGCCGATGCCGCCGTGCGCCTCAGCGAAGACCGGTTCCGCTCGCTGATCCAGAACTCGTCCGACGTGACCCTCATCATCGATGCCGATGGTAACTACAGCTATCTCTCGCCAGCCATCGAGCAACTTCTCGGCTACCGGCCCAACGAGCTCGTCGGCCATCGGGCGACTGACTACATCCACCCGGATGACCAGGGCTACGTGCGGATACGCCTCGGAGAAGAATTCCATGCCCGTCCCACCACCGCGGTGCTCGAGTTCCGCATGCTGCGCCGCGACGGCGCATCCCGCGACGTCGAGGCGGTCATCTCCAACCAGCTCGACCGACTCTCGGTCGGGGGCTATGTGATCAACGTGCGGGAAATCACGGAACGGAAGAAGTTCGAGGAGCTGCTCTCCCATCGGGCGCTCCACGATCCCCTCACCGGTCTGGCCAACCGCCAGCTCATCCTCGACCGGGCGGATCAGATGCTGGTGCGGGCGCGTCGCAACGGCGATCCGGTGGCCGCCTATTTCGTGGACCTCGACAACTTCAAGGACGCCAACGACTCCCTCGGCCACGAGGCCGGCGACCGGCTCCTCCAGGCGGTGGCCAGCCGACTGGTTGGGCTTCTGCGGTCCAGCGATACCGTCGGGCGCCTCGGAGGCGACGAATTCGTCATCCTGGCGGAAGGCGTGTCGTTGTCGAACGGGCCAGGAGGCATCGCCGATCGTATCCGTCAGGTCCTCAAGCCTGCGTTCTATGTGGAAGGGTTCGAGACCATCCCGATCACCGTTTCCGCCAGCGTTGGGATCGCAGTCGGGGACCGCCAGACGGCCCAGGATCTGCTGCGCGACGCCGATATCGCGCTCTATCGCGCCAAGGGCTCCGGTCGGGACCAATCCATCGTGTTCGAAGAGGCGATGCAGCGGGCTGCCAACGACCGCCTCGCCCTGCGGACCGAGCTAGACGCCGCACTGGATGGTGAGGAGTTCACCCTCCACTACCAGCCCATCGTCGACCTCGAGGACCTCCGCATCCACGGAGTCGAAGCCCTGATCCGATGGAATCATCCGTCCAAGGGCATGATCTCTCCCGACCAGTTCATCCCGGCCCTCGAGGACAGCGGCCAGATCGTCGACGTCGGCCGGTGGGTACTCGACGAAGCGTGCGCCCAGCTAGCCCGATGGCGGAACTCCGGCCACTGCATGACCATGTCGGTGAACGTCTCGATGCGTCAACTGGAGTCCGACCGGTTCGTCGAAGACGTCCGGGCCGCTCTCGACGTCCACGGTCTGGCCCCTGAGTTGCTCATCATCGAGATCACCGAGTCGGTGCTGATGAAGGATGCTCATGCCACGGTGGACCGGCTGAAGCGCCTGAAGGCACTGGGTGTGCTGATCGCCATCGACGATTTCGGAACCGGCTATTCGTCGCTGGCCTACCTCCGCCAATTCCCGGTAGACGTGCTCAAGATCGACCGCAGCTTCGTGTCGGAGATGTGTGGGTCGTCTGACGCCGCGGCACTCGTCCACACCCTGGTCGAGCTGGGGAACACCCTCGGACTGGTCACACTGGCCGAGGGCATCGAGCAGGAAAGCCAGATCGAAGGGCTCCGGTCCGAGAATTGCGATCATGGTCAGGGTTTCCTGTTCTCCCGTCCCGTATCGGCGGCGGCCATCGAGGAGCTCCTCGCCCACACCCCTCCGGATCCCCAACTGGCGGCGGTCACGTCGGGCCCCATCCCGTTGAACTGAACCGGCCAGATCCTCCGATGCGGCGAGCCCCCGCCGTTTCGCAGGCGGGAGATGCCTCGAGATCCGGGTCCTTGGCGTTCGCGCTGCCGGTACCCCTCGATGCGTCCGTCCGTCGACACGGCCGTTGGCTACCGTGCAGCCATGAATGCACTGGCTCCTGCTACCGATGATGACGTCAGCGGATCACTGGCCGGCAAAGTAGCCCTGGTAACCGGGGCCGCACGGGGCATCGGTGCCGCCACCGCCCGACATCTGTGCCGTCTGGGTGCGCAGGTAGCGGTCACCGACCGGGACGGGGATGGTGCCCGGGCTGTTGCCACGGCCCTGCAGGCCGAAGGTCACGAGGCGGTTGGTCTCGACTGCGACGTGTCCATCGATGCCTCGGTCGCCGATGCGGTGGCCCAGACCTCGGCATGCTTCGGCGGTATCGATCTCCTTGACCACAACGCCGCCTGGACAGACTTCCGTACCGACCTCGACGCCGAGGAGGTCAACCTCGACACATGGGACAAGGTGCTGGACACCAACGCCACCGGTGGCCTCCGCCTGATCCGCTGCGTACTTCCCCTTATGCGGGCCCGGGGCGGAGGTGCCATCGTGCTGATCTCCTCAGGATCGGCATCCATCGGCGAGCACCGGCGTGTCGCCTACGGGGTGTCCAAGGCAGCCGTCGAGCAGCTGACCCGGCACGTGGCTGCCCGGTACGGGCGCGACGGGATCCGGTGCAACGCGGTGGCGCCGGGGTTCATCCTCACCGATACGGCTGCACGCGGTGTCCCCGAGGCGGGACGGATCCGGCTGGCCGACCAGAACCCGCTGGGTCGCCTGGGTACACCTGACGACATCGCCCATGCCGTCGGATTCCTCCTTTCCGAGCGAGCATCATTCGTGAACGGACAGGTCCTGTGCGTCGACGGCGGCCTCACGATCTCCCCCCGTCTGGCCGGCATCGATTGAGCTACCCCGTCAAACCTGTGCGGCGGTCGATCCGGCGGTCGATCCGGCAGTCGGCCGGCAGTCGCCCGACCCCGGTGCAGACAAGGATTCTCGTAAGCTGCCTGCTCGTGCCCCTCCCCCCTCAGACCCCGGTTGCATCCACCGGACGACACTCGCTACGTCCGATCACGTTCCTGGCAGCGGTCGGCGGTCTCGTCCTTGCCGGCTGCTCTTCGGGAGCCTCCAGCACCCCGACTTCGGCACCGACCACCACCATCCCCCCCACCACCACAACGACGGAACAGCCGGGTTGGACTCCCGTATCGACCGTCAAGGGAGCGATCGCCGTCGATTCCCAGGCTGTCACCGAACCCTCCGGCACCGTTGTCTCACTGTACCGATTCCGGGTCGGCAAGGTGACCTTCGGTCTTCATGTTGGAACGACCGACCCACTGCGTGGCACAGCCGTGGTGCCGGCCGACAGCACCTCGACGATCGGACCGAACGAAATGCCGCTTCTGGTGTCCGCCTTCAACGGCGGTTTCGAGACCAACACCGGGACCGGCGGGTTCGAGCTCAACGGCCAGACGCTGGTTCCCCTGCGGGTCGGCTATGCCAGCCTGGTGATCGATACCGATGGGTCCGCCCGAATCGGAGTCTGGGGCCAGACGGTCCCTACCCCGGGCGAATCGGTGGCTAGCGTCCGCCAGAACCTGGCCCCCCTGGTGGCCAAGGATGTCGCCAGTCCTCAGATCGCCTCCATCAGCGCCTGGGGAGCAACTCTGGGGGGCGGAAGTGCAGTCGCCCGGAGCGCGCTCGGCCAGGATTCATCAGGCAATCTCATCTACGCCGGGTCAATGTCGGCGTTACCCAGCGATATGGCCAACGCCCTGATCAGCGCAGGCACTGTGACCGGCATGGAGCTCGACATCAACCCGGCGTGGGTCCAGCTCGCCTACGCCGGCGCCCCTGGCGCGCCGCTGACCGCCGGCATCCCCGGGACGCACCGCCCGGCCAACCAGTACCAGCAAGGATGGACCCGCGACTTCGTTACCGTGCTGGCTGCCCGTTGACCAGGGGACAGTGACTGAAGCGGCGGCGGCGACCAGACCCCTGCGCGTCGGTGTGGCCGGGGCCGGCCCCTGGTCGTCGTTGTTTCACGCACCGATGCTGGCGTCCCACCCGGCCACCACCCTGGCAGCCGTATGGGCCAGACGGCTGCCAGCTGCCGAAGAGGTCGCCGGTCCCTACGGGGCGGTGGCCCATGATGCCTTCGACCGTTTCCTCGACGACGTCGATGCGGTTGCGTTCGCCGTCCCACCCGACGTGCAGCCAGGGCTGGCCAATCGGGCAGCCAGGGCTGGCAAGGCCCTGCTCCTGGAGAAACCCCTGGCCCTCGACCTGGCTGACGCCGAGGACCTTGCCGGGGTAGTCGAGGAAACCGGAGTGGCTACCCAGATGGTTCTGACCTGGCGCTACGTGCCGGAGATCCGGTTGCTGCTCGAGGCGGTGGCAGGCACAACGCCGATCGGCGGGCGCGGCTGGTTCCTCTCCGGCGGCTTCCTCGGTGGCATGTTCGCCACTCCCTGGCGCCTCGAGCACGGCCCGCTGTTCGACCTGGGCCCCCATGTGATCGACCTGCTGGACGCAGCGCTCGGGCCAGTGGTCGGTGTTCGGGCCCACGGCGAACGCCACGGATGGGTGGGATTGCTCCTCGAGCACGAACGTGGGGTGGTGAGCGAAGTATCGCTGACCGGCACCAGCCCCATCGAGCCGGCCCGGGCCGGCATCGAAATCCACACCTCCGACGGCCTGCTCGACGTAACCACGGTGGGCGTGTCAGCATCGGCGGCGACCACCATCGTCGACGAGTTCGTTGCCACCGTCCGCACCCGGACGCCCCACCCGCTCGATATCCGGCGCGGCGTCCACTTGCAACGCCTCTTGGCCGCGGCATCCGGCGACCTCGCCTGATCCGCTGACGCAGGCGGACACGGTCTCTTTGGCGAGTGGTGGGCCGGGCAAAGCATCCGACGGCAATTCATCCGACGGAGGGGTAACTTGCGGCGTGGCCACCGACGCGAGCACCAGTCACGTTCGAGCTCTCCAATGAGCGGTGGCCCACGGCTCCACCGCGCTCCCGATGGGCCTGCCGGGCCCGACGAGGTCCGCCGCACTCCACAGGACGTAGAGCCGAACTGGCTCACCACCATCCTCCGACAACGAGGCCTGCTGATCGACGGACGAGTCACGTCGGTGGCGGCGACACCGGTGGGCACCGGACAGATGGCCGACACCGTCCGGTTCGCGCTCACCTACGAGCCCGCCAGCGCCGGACCAGCCACCATCGTGGGCAAATTCGCGTCGCAGGACGAGCAGAGCCACGCCACCGGCAAGCTGATGCGGGCCTACGAGGTGGAGGTCCGCTTCTATGCCGAACTTGCCCACCGGGTGACCTGTCGCCTCCCCGGCCTGCTGTTCGCCGCCGTCGACCCCGACGAGGCGTGGTTCACCCTGTTGCTCGAGGATCTGTCGGAGGCGACCCAAGGTGACGAGGTCGCCGGGTGTGATGTCGAGGTCGCCACTGCCGCCTTGGGCCAGTTGGCCGGGCTCCACGCACCCTGTTGGGAAGCGCCCGACCTGGCCCAAAGCCCCTGGGTGAACCGGTCCACGCCAGAGAGTGACGCATTTACCGCCGCCGTCGTGAGCGGTGTGTTCCCGGGGTTTCTCGATCGGTATGGCGACCGCATCGAACCGGCCCACATCCGCCTCCTCGAGTCGTTCGTCCCCCGCCTGAGCACGTGGCTGGCCCGCCCTCGCGGCCCGCGGACCTTGGTTCATGCCGACTTCCGGCTCGACAACCTGCTGTTCACCCCGGGCGACACGGCTCCCGTCGTCGTCGATTACCAGACCATCAACTGGGGGAGCGGTGCCTATGACCTGGCCTATTTTGTCGGTGGATGCCTGGAGCCTGCAGTCCGCCGCCCGGCAGCCGAATACCTCGTGGCCAGCTACCACGAGGCCCTGATGGCCGGGGGCGTCCGGCACTATTCCCTGGTGGACCTCATGGCCGACTATCGGAGGGAATGCTTCGGAGGCCTGATGATGGCGCTCGGGGCTTCGATGCTGGTCAAGCAGACCGAGCGGGGTGACGCCATGTTCCTCACCAGCATTCAACGCCATGCTCAGCAGTCGATCGACCTCGATGCCATGGGCCTCCTCATCGACGCCTGACAACGGGTCCGGACCAATCGCCGGGCCCGGCGGCGCGTCGGGACGGTGAGTACGCTAAGTAGTCCGCACTCGTGCGGTAGTGACCTGTCGTCTCCCGTCCGGGACCTAACTCGAGGAGCATCACCATGGGAAACGACCAGCCCGGACCATCCGTCGGCGCCTCCGGACTACCGCCCTTCGAATTCCGGGGAATCAACCACCTGGCCCTGGTGTGTCGGGACATGGCCCGGACGGTCGACTTCTATACCAACGTCCTTGGCATGCCCTTGGTGAAGACCATCGAACTGCCGGTAGGCATGGGCCAGCACTTCTTCTTCGACTGCGGAGGGGGTGACACCCTCGCCTTCTTCTGGTTCCCGGACGCACCGGACGGCGTACCCGGGGTGTCCGCTCCGATCGGTCGACCCGACCAGGGCAGCCTGACCAGTGCCATCGGGTCCATGAACCACGTGGCCTTCGCGGTTCCCCCCGAAAAGATCGACGAGTACCGGGACCGGTTGCGGTCCTCCGGGATCGACTGCACCGATGTGGCCAACCACGACGACAGCGAGTTCGGGATCGCCGCCGACGTCCACCCGGGCGTGTTCGTGCGGTCGATCTACTTCCAGGACCCGGATGGCATCCTGTTGGAGTTCGCATGCTGGACCCGCCCCCTCGGGCCGGACGACGTCTCCCACCACCCGGCCCAGGCCATCGACACGGTCACGGCCTGAGGCGGGCCATGCCCCGACTCCGCCAGGTGGCCCGCTCTGAGGCGAAGGCTCCTGTCGTCACTGTCATGTACGACCTGCTGTTCGAGGACCGGGACCCGGTTGCCGAGCCGGGTACCTCGGACGGGACGCCGGGTAACTGGTGGACGGTGTTCGCCCTCGTACCCGACGTCCTGGAGCATGCCGTCCAAGGATTCGGGCTCTACCAGAGCCCGAATCGCCTACTCGACCCCGTACTTCGAGAGCTGGCCCAGGCCCGGGTGGGTTGGGCGTCCGGAAGTCAGTTCGTCTACTCCCAGCACTGCAAGTCGTTGCGGGCTCTCGGGATTACCGACCAGGTGATCAACTCGGTGCCCCATTGGGGCGCGGCCGACTGCTTCGACGGTCCCCAGCGGCTGGTACTGGCCTACACCGACTGTTTGGCCCTCGACCACGGCCGGGTACCCGACGGGCTGTTCGACGCCCTTCGGTCTGCGTTGAGCGACGAGGAGATCCTCGAACTCACGTACATCACCACCCTCTACCTGCAACACGCCATCATGTCGAGGGCGCTGCGCACCGAGTTCGATGACCGGGACGAGCCCGTGGTCGAGGTGGTGGTCGAGGGTGACAACACCGGGGCCGGTCGCCCGGGCCGCCGACCCCCGCCGCCTACC
>JAYVYR010000282.1:0-3330 GCA_043784065.1 Acidimicrobiaceae bacterium | reverse complement strand
AACCGACGCACTGCTGGTTACCCCGCGACCCTGATCGCGGTGTCGAGGGGTAGGGGACTATGGGGGCAATCGAGTGCCACTGTGGGGTTCGGTGGAGTCACTTCGGTTCTTCCGATGAAAGGGTGGACATGCGTGTGACCATCACCCTCAAGGTCTCCTGAGGATCTGACGACAACGGAAGCGTGTTTCACTCCAGATCTGAGCGAGTAGCTGTGGTTGGTCTTCCGGCGGTCCGACCCGATCGGGTTACCGCCGTTCGGCTGACGGCCGACCCTGAGGTCCGATGATGGCCACCCACCTCTACGCGCTAGGCACATGGACATTCTGCCGCCGTCGGCTCGTACTGGCCGCGTGGGTCGCGTTCTTACTCGCGGTAGGTGTCCTCTCCGTCGCTTTCGCCCGACCCCCGAGCACCCAGTTCACGATCCCAGGGACACAGTCCCAGGAGGCGATCGACCTCCTCAATCAGAAATTCCCAGCCGCATCAGGCGCTTCGGCCCGGGTCGTCTTTGCTGCTCCGGCCGGGCACAAACTGACCGAGCCATCACTCCAGACAGCCATCGCCGCAACGCTGGCCCACGTCAAGTCGGCCGGTCAGGTCGAGGCCGTCACGAATCCCTTCACCATGGGCACTATTTCCAAGGATGGGACCGTCGCCTACGCCGACGCTGTCTACACCGTTCCGGTGGCCGACATCTCCGACCGATCCAAGACGGCGCTCCAACTGAGCGCGCGACCCGGGCAGGCCGCCGGTATGACGGTGGCCTTCGGGGGAGGCATCGTGGCACCGCCGGGAGCCAAGAGTTCCGAGGGACTCGGCATTCTCGTCGCCTACCTGGTCCTGGCCATCACCTTCGGCGCCCTGTTGGCCGCCGGTCTCCCCCTCATCACGGCCATCATCGGCGTGTTGATCGGCATCCTCGGGGTCAATGCGCTGGGATCGGTCATCGACCTCTCGTCCACGGCACCCATCTTGGCCACCATGATCGGCCTGGCCGTGGGTATCGACTACGCACTGTTCATCCTGCACCGCTACCGCGAGAACCTGGCCAAGGGGCTTGACCACGCTGAAGCCGCCGCCCGGGCCACGGCCACCGCGGGGTCAGCGGTGATCTTCGCCGGCCTCACGGTCGTCATCGCCCTGTCCGGCCTGGCTGTCGTAAACATCCCGTTCCTGACCATCATGGGCCTGGCTGCAGCCGGAACAGTCGTGATCGCGGTGCTCATTGCCATCACCCTGTTGCCGGCGATGATGGGCTTCGCCGGAAGCAAGATCACACCTCCCAGGGCATCCGGACGTCCACCTGCGGCAGACTCCCCTCCGAAGGTATCGGCCAGCCTGCGCTGGGCACGGTTCGTGACGGGCCGACCTGTGGTAGTCATCGTGGGTGGACTCATCGCCGTCCTCGTCATCGCTTCGCCGGTCCTCGACATGCACCTGGGTCTGCCCGACGCCGGGTCGCAACCGGCCGGAACCACGGCCCGGACTGCCTATGACTTGCTCTCCCGAGGCTTCGGCCCTGGCTTCAACGGCCCCCTCATGGTCGTGGTCGACGCCCCCAACTCGGCCAATCCCACAAATGTGGCCCAAGCATCGGTGGTCGGGCTGAAGAGCCTCGCCGGCGTCCAGGCGGTCTCGTATCCGGTCCAGAATCCGGCCAAGGACGTGACCATCGTCAGCGTGACACCCAAGTCCGGACCGAACGCTTCGGGTACGAGCCAACTCGTGAGCACCATCCGTAGCGCCGCGGCCCGCATCCAGAAGGCGACCGGCATCCGGGTGCTCGTAACCGGACAGACCGCAATCAACCTCGATGTCTCGGCCAAATTGTCGGCTGCGCTGCCCATCTATCTGATGGTGGTGGTGGGCCTGGCACTCCTCTTGCTGATGATGGTTTTCCGCTCGCTTCTCATACCAGTGAAGGCGGTTGTCGGGTTCCTACTCAGCATTGCTGCATCCTTTGGCGTCGTCGTCTATGTCTTCCAGCAGGGTCATCTACATGGACTCTTCGGGGTGACCGATCCCGGACCCATCGTCAGCTTCCTTCCCTTGCTGCTGGTCGGCGTCCTCTTCGGGCTCGCTATGGACTACGAGGTCTTCCTGGTGATCCGCATGCGGGAGTGCTTTGTGAACGGTGCCGAGGCCCGGGATGCCGTTCGACAGGGCTTCGACGAGAGCGGACGCGTGGTCGTTGCTGCAGCCCTGATCATGATCTCCGTCTTCGGGAGCTTTGTCCTGACCGACGACCTAGTGACCAAGTCGATCGGCCTGGCGTTGGCCGTCGGTGTAGCCATCGATGCCTTCGTCGTGCGGATGACGCTCGTCCCCGCAGTCATGGCGCTGTTGGGGCGCGCAGCCTGGTGGCTCCCTTCCTGGCTGGGACGGTTGCTGCCTACGCTCGATCTCGAAGGGGCACGCCTGGCCCCGCCGGCAGAATCGCCGGAGTGTGTCGAGCCACGGATTGAGGCGTTGGTCTAGGCGACGCTCCGGATGGTCCGGACCCACCAGTGAGATTGGCCTCCCGCGGTCGGAGCGGCGTTTGAGGTAACGCATCACAATCCCCCGTGATCCGGGGGATTGACTGAGGGCACAACCTTCGCCGCAACCACTACTGCAATCTTGTCGGTGCTCGCCTGATCACCGATCCCCATTCAGCCCGCCGGGTGCGATCGACCGGGGTGCCACCGTCATCTGCATCAGAGTCGGTGTCGGACTGATCCTGACTGTTGCCCCGGACCCTTCGTGCGAAGGTTCGTCGACGATGATGTGTCCGGCTCCCTGATCCTGTTCACGCGGAGCGTGGGTGTCCGAGACCTTGCGCTCCGATTCGGAACACTGGCTGCTGACCGATCAGGCACCACCTCCCAGTTGGAGCGAAAAATGCAGGCCGGCCTCATCAGCGATTCACTCGACTTCGTTACCGGACCCGCCAGCTCGAGACTTGTCGGGCGACGCGCAAGGCCGATCGGCACGATGACCGTCCTTCCGTCACTGGCGCTCGACGTGATCGGGCTGGGACGGCTTGCGGGCACGCCCGACCGACCGACCGACCGACCGACCGACGACCGGCTGATCCGGCTCGAAGCCGAGGCCGAACTTCGGCGCAGCCGGTCGGTCAGCTACGTGAGGCGAACGAGGCCACTCCCTCGCCGCCGAGGTCGTTGACCGCATCGTTTCGTCCCGACATGGCCACGACGAGCGATGTCAGAGGGCCGATTACCTCGGGTCCGGCCCCGTGGGTCCACGCGACGTCGGTGGCCACCAGCCGGAGGCCGGCAATCCGCCGCTTGGATCCGATCAGCAGGTTGGTTCGGACGCAATTGTCGGCC
>JAYVYR010000281.1:0-5827 GCA_043784065.1 Acidimicrobiaceae bacterium | reverse complement strand
CCCGGGACGAGGCTCGAATGGCCGCCGAAGCTGACGCCTTAGGTGTGGGACTCGACGCCGCCGTCTGAGGCCGAACCAACGACCAGTATTCACCTCGGCGTCGCATCGTGGTGGGCATCTGCGTCGTTTGGGGCCACTCCCGAGGGTACGTCTGGCGGGTAGCGTAAGAAGTCATGTGCGGCATCATCGGCATTACCAGGGGCTCACAGTCAGGCGTTGGCGACGAGTCCGTCCTCGAAGTTCTGGTCGAAGGTCTGGCCCGCCTGGAGTACCGCGGCTATGACTCGGCGGGGCTGGCCCTGGTCGGGCCTTCGGTATCGGACGGCATCTGGCGGGTCCGGGCGGCGAACGGCACCCGATCGCTCGACGACCTGGTCAAGCGGACCGACGGTGCACCGACGCATCCGTCGGCCGGCATCGGCCATACCCGTTGGGCCACCCACGGCCGGCCGAGTGAGAGCAACGCCCACCCCCACACGGATTGCACGGGCGACCTGGCCCTGGTGCACAACGGCATCATCGAGAACCACGTCGAGCTGTCCGACGAGCTCATCGCCGACGGTCACCGACTGGAGTCGGAGACAGACACCGAAGTGCTGGCTCATCTCATCGAGTCCCACCTGGCCGCCTACCCCAGCGAGGCCCTCACCGGTGCCGTAAGGGCCGCCCTGGGCCGGGTCCGTGGTGCATTCGCCCTTGCCGTGGTCCACGCCCGTGAGCCGGACGTCATCGTGGCCGCTCGCAGGGTCTCGCCGCTCATCATGGGGGTTACCGACGGGGCTGCCTTTTTGGCATCGGACGTTCCGGCCATCCTCGGCCTCACCCACGACTTCTTCATCCTCGATGACGACCAAGTGGCCGAGTTGCGCCCCGGGTCGATCTCGGTGACAACGATCGACGGCGAGCCGGTCGAGCCGGCCCCGCTGCACGTCGACTGGGACCTCGATGCAGCCCGCAAGGACGGCTTCGACGATTTCATGTCCAAGGAGATGCATGAGCAACCCAAGGCCGTGGCCGACACGCTGCTCGATCGCGTGCTGCCCGACGGAACCCTGGTCCTCGACGAGGTCCACCTCACCAACCTGGAATTCCGTGCCATCACCAAAATCTTCGTGGTGGCCTGCGGTTCGAGCTACCACGCCGGCCTCATGGCCAAGTACGCCATCGAACACTGGGCCCGCCTTCCTGTCGAGATCGACATCGCCTCCGAGTTCCGGTACCGGAACCCGGTGGTGGACGAGCACACCCTGATCATCGGGGTGAGCCAGTCGGGTGAGACCGTCGACACCCTCCAGGCGATCGGCGAAGCGAAGGTGCTGGGGGCGAAGGTTCTGGTGATCACCAACGTGGTCGACTCGTCCATGGCTCGGAGTGCCGACGCCGTGCTCTACACCCGGGCCGGCCCGGAAATCGGGGTGGCGTCCACCAAGACCCATCTCGCCCAAATCACCGCCCTGGAGATCCTGGCCCTCTACCTGGCCCAGGTCCGTGAGACCCTCTCGCCGGCCGATGCCCGAGGACTGCTGGCCGCCATGGGTTCGCTACCCGACAAGGTGGCCCAGGCCATGGAGCGGGCCACCGCCGTTCATGCTGTGGCGGAGAGGTACAAGGATTCGCCGGCGTTCATCTTCCTCGGACGCCACGTGGGCTACCCCGTGGCCCTCGAGGGAGCGCTCAAGCTGAAGGAGCTCTCCTACCTCCGCGCGGAAGGATTCCCAGCCGGCGAACTGAAACACGGCCCCATCGCCCTTGTCGAGCCAGGCACCGTTGTGGTCGGCGTTGCCACCCGCACCCCGGTGTGGGAGAAGATGATCGCCAACATCGCCGAGGTCACCAGCCGTGGCGCGTCGGTGGTCCTGGTGGCCAACGATGGCGACGAAGAGACGGCCCGCCACGCCGACGACGTGCTGTGGGTGCCGTCCACCGAGCACTGGTTCGCGCCGGTCATCGACGTCGTGCCACTCCAGATGTTCGCTCACTCGATGGCCCGCCTCCACGGTCTCGACGTGGACCGACCCCGCAATCTGGCCAAGACGGTAACCGTCGAGTGAGTCGGGTGCCCGCCGCCGAACTGGCCGCCGGGGCGACCGAGCAGTTGGCCGGCATGATGTCGCTGGGTCTGGTGGCGGGAACCGTGGTCGGCGTGGGCATCGACGCCGTCGACATCGACCGGCTGCGGGCCATGCTGGCTCGGCGTCGCCACTTGGCCGAGCGACTCTTCACCCCCGGCGAACTGGCCTATGCGGGCCACGCCTCCGATCCGGTCCCCCGGCTGGCCACCCGCTTCGCCACCAAAGAGGCCGTCATGAAGGCGCTCGGCATCGGCCTCGGGGCGTTCGGGTTCCACGACGTCGAGGTAGTCCGGGACGGCCTCGACGCCCCCCGGCTGGCGCTCCACCGAGGGGCAGCCGATCTGGCCCATGTCGCCGGTGTGGTCTGCTGGCACCTGTCCCTGACCCACACCGACTCACTGGCGCTTGCCGCGGTGGTGGCCGACGGGTTGTCACATGACGGCCGACCGGGTCGTTAAGTTCGTGCTGTGCAGCCCGTCCTGACCATCGCTCAGATGCAGGAGGTCGACGCCCGGGCGTCGGCCACCAGGCCGATCGAGGAATTGGTGGAGCGGGCCGGCACGGCAGTTGCCGGGGCCGCCCTCGATCTGATGGGCGGCGCCTATGGCCGCCGGTGCGTGTTGATCTGCGGCAAAGGCAACAACGGGGCCGACGGCAAGGTGGCGGCCCGTCTGCTGGCCCGTCGTGGCGTGCGCGTCTCCGTGGTGGCTGCCGACGAGGTAGGTGCCATCGGTTTCACGGGTCCTAGGGTGCACCTGGTGGTCGACGCCGCCTACGGCACCGGCTTCCGCGGTACCTCTGCAGCCCCTCAGTTGGCCGACGGTATTCCGGTTCTGGCTGTCGACATCCCGTCGGGTGTGGACGGGGATACCGGTCGGGCCTCCGGTGCAGTACTGACGGCCGACGTCACCGTCACGTTCGTCGCTCTCAAGCCCGGCCTCGTCCAGAGTGACGGGGTCGCACTGGCCGGCAAGGTGCACGTGATCGACATCGGGTTGGCCGTTGACGGGTTCAACGTGGCCGTGGTCGACGATGGCGACGTAGCCGCCCTGGTTCCGGCGCGAGATCCCGGCGGCAACAAGTGGGTTGCCGCCGTGCTGGTCGTAGCAGGATCGCCGGGCATGACCGGGGCCGCTGCGCTGTCGGCCCGGGCCGCCTACCGGGCCGGCGCCGGTATGGTCCGGCTGGGCGTGCCGGGCGGCGATCCCTCCGATCTGCCGGCCGGCGAGGCTGTGGGTATCGCCCTGCCGACAAGTGGTTGGGTCGAGGCGGCCCTTCAGGTGAGCGACCGTTGCCACGCCGTCATAGTCGGTCCCGGACTCGGTCGGGCCGAAGAGACTGAAGTCGATGTCCGCGGCCTCGTCGCCTCGTCGCCCGTGCCCGTAGTCGTCGACGCAGACGGCCTCAACGCTCTCGGTCGGATCGAAGGCATGCTGTCGGCCCGGTCGCCGGTGGTACTGACTCCCCATGACGGCGAGTACGCCCGGCTGATGGGTTGCGCCCCCGGTCCCGACCGCATCGAGGCTGCCCGACGTCTGGCTGCCGCCTCGGGCGCCGTTGCCCTGTTGAAGGGCGCCACTACGGCGGTGGCCGATCCGTCGGGCCGTGTCCTTCTGGCCCGGGCCGGCACTCCGTCACTAGCCACCGCCGGCACGGGCGACGTCCTATCCGGCATCATCGGCGCTCTGCTGGCCCGGGGTGTTCCGGCGCTGGAGGCGGCCGCCCTCGGCGCCCACCTCCACGGCCGCGCCGGCGCGCTCGGTCACCGGTCGGGCCTGGTGGCCGGCGACCTGCCACAGCTTGTGGCTCGGGTGCTGGATGCCACGGGGCCGGTCCAGATGCAGGCTAAACCGGTGCAGGCCGGACGCTTGATGGGTCTGACATCGTGACCGCTCCGGTCGTGTTCGCCACTTCCTCGGCCACGGCCACCCGTGAGATGGCTGCAGCAGTGGCCGCGTTGTGCGTGCCGGGCGACGTGCTGCTGCTGTCGGGCGACCTCGGGGCCGGGAAGACCACCTTCGCCCAAGGCTTCGGCCGGGCGCTTGGAGTCCTGGAGCCGGTCACCAGCCCGACGTTCACCCTCGTCCGCCAGTATGAGGTGCCGATCAGTTCGACCGGTATACGGACACTGTTCCATGCCGACGTCTACCGGCTCGACCACCTCGGTGAGATCGCCGACCTCGGTCTGGGCCAACTGGTGGAGGATGGCGGCGTGGCCCTGGTCGAATGGGGGGATGCCGCCGAGCCCGTGCTGGGTGCCGGAGCCCTCTCGTTGCTGCTGGCGGCCGACCCCGATAACGAATCCAGCCGCACCATTGCGGCCACGGCGGCCGGGT
Source organism: Acidimicrobiaceae bacterium (assembly GCA_043784065.1). GTDB lineage: Bacteria > Actinomycetota > Acidimicrobiia > Acidimicrobiales > RAAP-2 > Bog-756. Next base: position 1,419 of record JAYVYR010000281.1, on the reverse strand, counting down.
CGTCGTGGGAGGTCCGCTGGGACGCGTTGGTGGCGACCCTCGACCCGTGGACGGTGACGCCGTGAAGCTGCTCGCCGTCGAGACGGCCACCGGCCTGGTGGGAGCGGCCGTCCTGGCCGACGACGGGAGCGTGGTCGAACGGTCTCACCTCGGGGGGCGGGCCCATGCCGAGCTGCTGGCCCCGGCCATCGATGAGGTCTGCGCTCTAGCCGGCTGCACACTCCATGACCTCGACGCACTGGCCGTCGACCTAGGGCCTGGACTGTTTACCGGATTACGGGTGGGGGTGGCCACGGCCAAGGCCCTCGGCCAGGCCCTCGGCCTCGGCATCATCGGGGTGACCAGCCTCGACGTACTGGCCGCTGGCGCCCGCCAGGCGGCCGGTGCGCACAGAGCCGCCCGGGTGGTGTGCGTCGTCGACGCCCGACGAGGCGAGGTGTTCGCTGCCGCCTACGACTTCACGATGTCGGGAACCGGGGACGACCCCGATCCGGCCGCGGTACGCAATGATCGCTCCGAGGCGCTGTCCCCCGACGACCTTGCGGCGTGGCTGGACGATCTGGCGGTCGACGGACCACTGCTGGTGGTGGGTGACGGCGCTGTCCGCTTCATGGAACTGCTGGCTCCTCGAGCCGGGCTCGACTTGGGGCTGGCCGGAACGGTGTCCGCCCCTTCGCCGGCTGTGCTGGTCCGTCTGGCCGCCCGGCGACTTGCCGAGGGGGGCGTGCCCCGTGCTGCCGACGACGTAGTACCCGACTATCGCCGCCACGCCGACGCCAAGATCAACTGGGAGGAGCGTGCCCCCCAGCGAATAGCGCCACTGCGGCCCACTGACGCGGCGTGATCGTGCCTCCCGGCCTGCCTGCCGTTGACGAACCGGTTGGAGGCGGGCAGCTTCGCGTGGTGATGGCCCCGCTGCGAAGCCGTGACCTGAAGTCTGTGCTGCGGATCGAAGAGGAGGTCTTTGACGAGCCATGGTCGAAGCGCCTGTTCGAAGAAGAGCTGGCCCAGCGAACATCGCGGGCGTATCGGGCAGCCTGGTTGGGCGCCGAGCTGGTGGGCTATGCCGGCCAGATGTCTGTCGACGATGAGGCGCACATCAATAACATTGCCGTGTCCCCGGCCTGGGTGGGTCGGCGGCTCGGCACCGTGCTCATGGTCGATCTGGTGCGCACCGCCCTGGCCCGGGGCTCCGTCCACCTGACCCTCGAGGTGGCGGTGGGCAACGAGCCGGCCCAGGCCCTGTATCGACGGTTCGGAATGGCTCCGGTCGGTGTGCGGCCGAACTATTACGCCGAAGGCGGCGATGCATTGATCATGTGGGTCCGGGACATTGTAACCGGGGCCTACGCCGAGCGGTTGGCCGCTATCGAGGACTCGCTGGCCCCGGAGATCGATGTCGAGCGCCGGGCGTAGGCT
>JAYVYR010000280.1:0-2721 GCA_043784065.1 Acidimicrobiaceae bacterium | reverse complement strand
GTGGCCACCGGCGAGGGTCCGGTGGCCACCGTTTCGGGCACCGCGCTCGACTTCTGTCTGGTCGTCACCCAGCGCCGAAACGTGGCCGATACCGATCTCGATGTCGATGGCGCACTGGCTGAGGACTGGATCTCCGTGGCTCAGGCGTTCGCCGGGCCAGCCGGACCAGGACGCCCCCGGGCGTGATCGGACGTCGGAACCACGGGGTATGACCGGACAACAAGCCAGCACCGACCGGCCACCAACACCGACCAATCCCCGAGGTTCAGCCCCGCTCGGCCATCTCGTGGCTAAGTCGGGCCACGAAACCGTCGACATCGGATTCGACCGTGTCGAACGATGTCATCCACCGCACGATGCCTGAGGCCTCGTCCCACACGTAAAAGGGCCACGTGGCCTGCATCGCCTCGATCACCGACGGAGGGAGCACGGCGAACACACCGTTGGCCTGCACCGGATGGGCCAAGGTCACCCCGGGCACTACGGCAGCAGCAGCCCCGAGACGCGCCGCCATGGCGTTGGCCCTTGTCGCATTGCGCACCCACAGGTCATCGGTCAGCAGGGCCACGAATTGGGCGGCCACGAAGCGCATCTTCGACGAAAGCTGCATCGACTGCTTCCGGATGAACCGCAGCGAGGTCGTTGACTCGGGACGGAAGGTGATGACCGCCTCGGCGCCCATGCAGCCGTTCTTGGTGCCTCCGAACGACAGCACGTCCACCCCCGCCGATGCACCGAACGCACCGAAGTCCACGCCGAGTGACACGGCGGCGTTGGCGATCCGGGCCCCGTCGAGATGGAGCACCATCCCGCGTCCGTGGGCCCAGTCAGCCAGCGAAGTGATCTCGTCGACCGTATAGACCGTGCCGACCTCGGTGCTCTGGGTGATGGAGACCACCCGGGCCTGCACGTGGTGCTCGTCGCCGACGCCATGCACCGCTGAGGCGGCCAGCGCCGGTGTGAGCTTCCCGTCCGGGGTGGGCACGGTAATCAGCTTGGATCCCAAGAAGCGTTCGGGGGCACCGCACTCGTCGACGTCGATATGGGCGCCTTCAGCACAGATCACGGCCTCGAACGGGCGCAACAGCGACTGCAGGCCGACCACGTTGGTACCGGTCCCGTTGAAGCAGAAGTAGACCTCGGCATCATCACCGAAGTGCTGTCGAAACAGGCCCAAGGCATGGAGGCTCACCTGATCGGTCCCGTAGGCCGGGGCATGGCCCACGTTTGCGCTGGCCAGAGCTTCCAGGACCTCGGGATGGACCCCGGCCCAGTTGTCCGAGGCGAAGGAGCACCGGGGGTGGCCCGGCACCGAACCGGACCCCGAACCGGACCCCGAACCGGACCCCGAACCGGACACCGGACCGGACATCGGACCGGACCCCGAACCGGGGATCGGATCGGACGATGACGACGATGGATCGGACGACGACGACACGAACCCGGCGCTCAGTCGCGCACGAGCGGCTTGTAGCGGAGCCGGTGAGGCTGATCGGCATCGACGCCCAGACGCTTCTTGCGGTCGGCTTCGTAGTCGCTGAAGTTGCCCTCGAACCAACGGACCTCGGAGTCGCCCTCGAAGGCCAGCACGTGGGTGCAGATGCGGTCGAGGAACCAGCGATCGTGGCTGATGACCACCGCGCATCCCGGAAATCCGAGCAGCGCCTCTTCCAAGGCCCGCAAGGTGTCGACGTCGAGGTCGTTGGTGGGCTCGTCGAGCAGCAGCACATTGCCGCCGGACTTCAGGACTTTGGCCAGCTGGACCCGGTTGCGTTCACCGCCCGAGAGTTGGCCGACCTTCTTCTGTTGGTCACTTCCCGTGAAGCCGAAACTGGCCACGTAGGCCCGACCGTGGATCTCCCGTCCGCCCACCACCATGTTGTCGACCCCGCCGGTAATTTCCTCGTACACCGTGGCTGCCGCGTCGAGTTGGTCCCGCGACTGGTCCACATAGGCCAACTCAACGGTGGTACCGACCGCCAACGTACCGGCGTCGGGCGCCTCCTCGCCGACCATCATCCGGAAGAGTGTGGTCTTGCCGGCTCCGTTCGGGCCGATCACGCCCACGATCCCGCCCGGAGGCAGCAGGAACGACAGATCGTCGATCAGCAGCCGGTCGCCATAGCCCTTGCCCAGATGTTCGGCGTCGACCACCCGGTCGCCCAACCGGGGCCCGGCCGGGATGGCGATCTCCAACTTGTCGGCCCTGCGTTCGGCGGCCTCCGACTCGGCTACGAGGTCGTTGTAGGCGTTGATTCGAGCCTTTCCTTTGGATTGACGGGCCCGGGGAGACATGCGGATCCACTCGAGCTCACGCTGCAGTGCATCCTGGCGAGAGGTGTCGGCCCGTTGCTCACGGGCCAGACGGTCCTGCTTCTGCTCGAGCCACGAGGAGTAGTTGCCCTCCCACGGGATGCCCGCACCCCGGTCGAGCTCGAGGATCCAGCCGGCCACGTTGTCGAGGAAATAGCGGTCGTGGGTGACGGCTACGACGGTGCCCGGGTAGTCCTGGAGGGTGCGCTCCAGCCAGGCCACCGACTCGGCATCGAGGTGGTTGGTGGGCTCGTCGAGGAGGAGGAGGTCGGGCTTGGACAACAGCAGTCGGCATAGGGCCACCCGACGGCGCTCGCCGCCGGACAGCGTGGTCACGTCGGCGTCGCCCGGGGGGCAGCGCAGGGCGTCCATGGCGATCTCGAAGGTGCGCTCGAGGTCCCATGCGCC
>JAYVYR010000279.1:0-10235 GCA_043784065.1 Acidimicrobiaceae bacterium | reverse complement strand
ACCATGACCGCACGCGTAGATGCCGTCCGACGCTGTTCGTGTAATGGCGACGGCCGTCGTTCGGGTGCGGCGTTCTGTGCCGGTTCGAATGCCCGGTAGCGCATCCGTGTGACCTCAGTCTGACCGTCGGTAGCGATCGGACCCAGTTGTCGGGATCGGATCTGTTTGTTTGGTGGATCGGGTCCGGGATCGCCGGCGTTCATCAACCTGGCGCCAGAAGCAGCGAGACGACTTCAGCGACACAAGGAGGACGGTCAGACCCCTCGGTCTCGTAGATGAGCTCGACGGTCGTGCGTAAGTTCTCCCCGACCTGCTGGGCACTCTTGAGCATTCCCCTGGCGCGAACCCGGGCGCCCACGGGGACTGACGTGGGGAATCGGACTCGGTTCAGGCCATAGTTGATACCGAGCATTGGACCATCTACTGCGAGGAGTTGGGTGATGAACGGAGTCGCCAAGGACATCGTCAGATAGCCGTGAGCAACAGTTCTGCCGAACGGGCTCTCTCGTTGGGCTCGCTCCAGGTCGACGTGAATCCACTCGTGGGCGTCGGTGGCATCCGCGAACATGTTCACGTCGGTTTGCGAGATCAGATGCCAGTCGCTGATTCCCAGGTCGGTGCCCTGCGCGTTGGCAATGGCCTCAAGATCTCGGAATTGGGTCATGACGGTCTCCTGACTCGATGTTGCCTGGATCGGATCTATACCCATGGTATAGACTCGTCCGTGACCATTCGCAACCACAACGTGGACAACATCGAGGCGGCATTGGTTGTCTTCTTTGATGCCTACCGCCGGTCCCGGTCGAACTTGGGTTCGGACACTCGCCTGGCGCAGCTCTCCCTGGCCGAGTTCGCCGTCCTTCGCGCCGTGTCGGACGTCGGCGACCAAGGCGTGAGCTGTGTTGCCCGGGCAGCCGGCATTGCCCAACCTCCTGCGACCCGAGCACTCGACCGCCTCGAACGAAAGGGTCTCGTGCATCGTCGTTCCCACCCGACGGATCGACGGATGACCAACGCCACCGTGACGGATGCTGGAGTGCTATTGCTCTCGCACCACCGGACACGACTTCGAAACGCGGCCTCCCTCATCGCCGAGAAGCTCGGGCCGGTTGGATCAAGCCAGGCCCCAGCGGTCTTGGAGGCTGTTGCTCGGGCGCTGGATCAAGCGTCGCTGTAGTCGTCGCTGCATTGACGATCTCAGACACCTGAAGTGGTACGCATCCCTCTGTCGCCGGGCCCCGATCTCTTTCGAGCCGCGTACGACCCCGACCGAACGTGCACGCTGGGCACGGGCTCGCCCGAGGTGCCGTTCTGCGCTGCGACCAGGGTAGCGACGGCCGTCGTTCTGGCGCGTCGTTCTGAAGTCGGTCGGAGACGCGAGATCGCCGATTCGAAGTGCGCTGACATCCATCGCCACTCCCAGTCCTTGTGGTCTCAGGCGAACGTTATGTGCGCCGGAGAAGTCCCTCCGGCGACCTTGCTGGTCGCGAACCTGCATGGGCCCGGAACAACACATCGGTGACAGGCTATGGATAGCCATGCGTAGGTTCCCAAGGTTCAAGACCGGGCCAGTACGGCAAATAGGTGAGACGTAGTATCCCGGTTTCTGGGGCCTAAGCCTCAAGAAATGTGACAGATCCGCCGACGAGTGCACCATGCGGCGAGGCGGCCACACTGCGATTGTGGCTAAGCGGCCCCCTGAGGGGAAACCCGTGCCGAAACGCCGCCGAGGTGGGCCGGAGGGCAAGTGCTCCGAGCACCCCGGTGCGTGGGTAGTCAGCAAAGGCCGTCGCCACACCAAGCACGGCACAGTGCAGGTCTTCGCCTGCGAGCCTGGCACACCCGCCTCCCACAAGTTCTCCGTGCTGTTGGAGGCTGAGTCTCCGGTCCCCGTACGCAGCAAGAGAGCGGGACCTGCCCCGGCTGTCTGTCCTCGTCCCGAGCACGTTGGCTCGAAGGTCGTGAGCAAGGGCGTCGTCGCCCGGCAGTCGGGAAGTGTCCGGCGGTTCTACTGCACGCCGGTCGAGGGACGGGGACACTGGTTCGGCCTCCCTGTTGTAGTCGAACCTGTGGCGGTAGAGGGGACCGGTCTGGCGGACATGTCTGGTCCAGGATCGAAGCCGCTCTGCCCCGAACACCCCACGGCCCACGTCGTGCGAGATGGGCGCTACGCCATCTCGTCCACACAGAAGCGCCAGCGGTATCGCTGCTACCCGACGGGCAAGCGGGATGAGTATCACCGGTTCACTCCGGCACTGCCGAGGACTCACGTCCATCCTGACTCCGAACCCTGCGCTGAGTGCGAGGAGCATCGGGGAATCCACCGGGGAGACACGACCGTCTCCCGGCGCCAGTCGTGGTCTGCGCGCGTGGTGGCCGAGACGCTGCGGGAGCTGGCTCGAGGACGGACCTACTCCGAAGCCTCGGTGAGCCTGCGGACCATGACGAAACGGAGACGGACCCGCAAGCAGACCGGCCCAGCGCCGACCGGGCGCAACCGCTCAGCGGGGACTCGGCGCTCGAGGAACGCCTGGCACATCGCCGCTGACTGGTGCGAGATCTACTCGCCGGTCCTGTGGGACGACATGGACGCCATGCTGCGGGCCCGCACGGCCCGGCTCTCCCTCGAGCGGGACCGGCTGGCGGGGCTCGGCCAGCTCCCCGCCGAGCTCATGGTGCTGGTCATCGACGATGTCCCGGTCAATGCCCGGTTCACCGAGGCTGACACCACGCACAACAGCCGACGGGACTACTACGTACTGGCCGCCGCCGAGGTCTACTGGGGCGACCTGTTCGATGACCGGCTCGAGCGAGACCTGCGTCTCCGTCTGGTCCGGGCCTACCCGTCCAACGACCACCATGCCTGGAAGCTGGTGTTCGATGAGCTCGGCTACACGCCCGATGTCATCATCGCCGACGCCGGCACGGGCCTCATGAAGGCCATAGATGACTACTACGGGAGCTCGGTCCTCTTCATCCCCAGCCTGTTCCACATCCGGGTGTCGGTCGAGGACGGATTGCTCGCCACACCGGGAGCCTGGACACGGCCCTCGCCGAAGGCCGCTCGTGAGCTCCACCCCGACATCCGGAAGTACCTCGTCGGGCTGTCCCGTAAGCAGGTCACCACCGTGACAGTCGAGGAGTGGTCGGCGTGGTGGGATGGCCTCGAGGCACTGCTCACCGGTCTGGAGATTTCGCCGGAGGTCGCCATCGTCCGCCGGAAGCTCTACGAGGACCAGGTGGCCAAGCTGCTGCCCACCCTCGCCACCCATCCGCACGTGCCGCTCTCGACCGGCGGCCTCGAGGTGAAGATCCGGAGGAAGATCGACCCGATCCTGGCCGGACGGTCCCACGCCTTTGCCAACCTCGAGCGCACCAACCGCCTCCTGGACCTGGTGGTGTGCGAGGACCACCAGCTCTTCTCGGACATGGGCCACGTGGTGAGCCTGCTGCGAGCCGACAGCACCGACCACGGTGGGTGGAGTACACCGCTGCGGATGGTCGCTGACCTCCAGCCCCCCGGCAAGCGACCGAAGAAGAAGCGGCCCTACTCCTCGCTCCGGGACCAGGTGCTCCTGCGGGACCTCGCTCGCAAGAAGGGCCTGGCATGAACGCAGCCCGACGCGCGTACCAGTTGCTGTGTGAGCGCCACGTCCTCGCCGTGGTGGACACCGAGACCTGCAACGGGCCCGACGGTGACCACATCATCTCCATCGCTGTCACGAGGATCGAAGAGGGCAAGGTCTGTGGAACCTGGTCCACCCTGATCGACCCCGGCGTCCCCATCACCAACAGCTTCATCCACCACCTCACCGACGCTGACGTTGTCGGTGCGCCCAGGTTCGAGGAGATCGTTGGCGACCTCGAGCGTGAGCTGGTGGGAGGCAATCTGGTCTTGGCCGCACACCATGCCCGGTTCGATGTCGGCAAGCTGCACTTGGAGTACGGCCGGCTGGCGAGTGGGCGGAAGCTGCCTGACCTTTCCGTGCTCGACACCATGACCTTGCCTGATTTCCTCGGCCACGACACCGGAGGCTCTCGCAAGCTCACCGCACTGCTGGCAAGCTTCGGGCTGACCAATCCCAAACCGCACGATGCGGCCTCGGACGCCCGCTGCACCGCAGAGGTACTGGTGGAGCTGCTCCATGTGGCAGCCCGCCAGGGCTACGCCGACCTCGACAAGCTGCTGGCTGAAGTCGGGGCACGGTCCACCCACGACCTGCCGGCATCCAAAGCGAAGGCGGCCACCACTGTGGCCCGAGGTGTCGCCTCGCTCTCTCCCGAACACCTCGCCACCCACAACGTCATCCTCAAGGGCACGCCCAGTCGCCGGCAGATCGACCGATGGGTCGAAGGGGCGGCGGAGTGCGCCGAGCTGCGTTGTGCGTTGCTGCCGGACAAGGCCGAGGCAGCCATCGACTACGCACGTGTGCTCCACCTCCGCCTCACCGAGGCGTTGGCCGCCCTCGCCTCGTCGGCCAAGCGTGGCCAGGGAGCCACCCTGGTCGGAGCGCTCAACACTCTGGCGCCACGAGCCCTGAAGGTGTCAGAAGCCCGGGGGTGGTAGGCCAAGCATCGCCAGCTCGTCCACAGCCTCCCTCGGTGTACGCGCGGCGCCAATGCCTGCCCCTGGTGCCGGGATGGACTTCCGTGCCCGATCGACGTGTCCCACCATCCGCTCGCCGTCGTCGCCTGCCGTGCCCAGGACGGCGTGGTGCCCAAGACCAGACGGGTCCAGGTCACCTCGAACGCCGCCCCGCTGCTCATCACGTGGGCCAGGAGCGGCCTAACCGAGCTCGCCGGGTACGTGGCATGGCTGGTGGCTGACTCCTACGAAGCCGAGGGCAACGAGTCCCGGGCGGCGAAGGTCATCGACATCGCCGTGCAGTGCGGCGCCTCCGACCCGCGCGTAACCATGTCTCACGCACGCCGGTTGGCCGCCCAGCGCCGAGACACAGAGGTACGTGCTGTCGTGAAGGCGGCGCTGGCCCGCCGGACGACGGATCCCGGTTTCGATGAGCTCGAGGGGTGGATGGCCCGCTATAGGGCAAGGAAGTCGTGTCGTCCTCGAGGTCCTGCGCCCAAGCCTGGCACCTCGGTCCGGGTCGCTCGTCCCGAGGGGCGGGTCCGGGCTGGCCGATTCAGCATCTGAGGAAGAGCCGGCATGGACGGGCCACGAGTAGCGGTGGATGCTCAGCTTCACGACCGAGGCGTTGGTGCGTACCGTTCCGGTGGTGACCACTGGTAGGGCGCTGTCGGTGCCACAGTGGTGCGTTGCCTGGGCGGACCGCTACCGGACAGTCGCAGTGGACGTTCACCGGACCGATGGAGGAAGACCGTGCTGCAGAGTATCCGACTCACCAAGACCGACATTCGTTGGCACTGCCGCCAGCGGAGGACAGCCGGCGTTCTGCTGGTAGCTGTCTCTCTCCCACTGCTCCTCGCTGCGTGCAGTAGCTCGACGACATCATCCTCGACCACGACGACAGTCTCGATTCCGGCAGGCTGGAAGACGTACACCTTCGGCAGGATGGCCATCGCAGTGCCGAGCAGCTGGGCAGTGAAGCACAACACCAACTGCCCGAACGCAGCCGCCCCCGGCGCTCTGCTCCTCGGGGTGCCTCCGGTGCTCATCAACTGCCCTGCGTTCGGGTACCCCGCAACTGTGGTGACCGTCTCGCAGCTCAGCTCTGCAACCAGCACAACGACCGTTCCAGTCGGTCAGAAGCCGGTGACCGTGAACGGGGTCCCGGTGTACGTCGGGTTTGGTTCACCCAGCTCGCTCGACTGGACCGTGCCGTCGCTCGATGTCCGGATCTTCGGCATGGGTCCCGACACCAGCCAAGTGATGCACACCCTTCACCGGTCGTAGTGGGCGCCACTCCCGGCAGCCCGTAGGTCGTGCTACCAACCAGGATCCCCTTAGGCCCCAGAAACCGGGATACTACGTCTCACCTATTTGCCGTACTGGAGACCGGGTAGGTTCAGGCAGTGGATCGTTCAGCAACGAGCATTGGGGTCCGTCGCTTGTTCTTGGGCTTGGCTGTCACCTTCTTCACATTGGGCGGCGTCTATATCGCTGCTGGTGTCGTGAGGTTGGCAAACCCCCACTATGCGGGATGGTTCAGCCTCGGCAATGCCTATTGGTACGAACTCGCCCTCGGCGGCTTCTTCGTGCTTTTCGGAGGTTTCTGGCTCTACCGATGCCGCCGGTATCCCTAATCGCCGGTTCGGGGCGCACGGCACATCGGACGCGTAGGGCCCGGGAGCTCAGAAGGGCACTGGGCCAGTGCTGGGTTGAGCATCGGCACCGTCGATCTCAGGTGGTCGGCGCCCTCCGCCGCGCTGTGCGGCCGCCCCGGCGAAGACGACGAGCAGGATACCGATCACCTGAGACCCTGACACGGTCTGGTGGAGCACGATAATGCCCAAGACCACGCCGAAGGCCGGTTCGAGAGCCATGAGGGTGCCGAACGCCGTTGGCGTCATCCGGCGAAGGGCCAGCAGTTCGAACGAGTAGGGCACCACGGGGAGCAGAATGGCTAATCCGACAGCCGCCCCTACGACGGCAAGGGTGAGATGACCTGCTGCCTGAGGAATGCCGATGATCGCTGCAGTGCATGCAGCGACGGGAATCGTCAGGGCGAGACCACTGAGGCCGGAGAAGCGTTTACCGACTCGCTGGGTGAGGACGATGTACACGGCCCAGCCGACTGCAGCCAGGCCGGCGTACCCGACGCCGACCACGTTGATGTCGCCGCGCCAGGGTTGGGTGACGAGCACGACCCCGAACCCTGCAGCGCCGACCCAGATGAGCGCTCTGCGGCTGTGGCTGTGCACTGCGGCGACGGTCATCGGACCGAGGAACTCAATGGCGACTGAGGTTCCCAGCGGGATGCGCCCGATCGCTGCCAGGAATGCCGCCGTCTGCAGGCCCGTCGTGACGCCCAGGCCGAGGAGCACCGGCGCGTCATGCCAGCGGAGAGAGCGCAACGGAGGACGGGCGATCACCAGGAAGATGACCGCCCCCGCCGTGAGCCTCAGCCACGCGATGCCACCGGGGCCAACCGTCGAAATCAGGTGCACCGACAGCGCCGAGCCCAGCTGGACCGAGAACATCGCTCCGATTGCCAGCGACCACGGCGGGGCAGAGCCCGCGCCAAAGCTCCGCTCGCTCATGCGTTGGGATCAGACACCGGCTACCCCGCCGAGGGTCAGCGAAGACGCATCAAGGTCCAAGATTACGTGCGAGAACCTCGCAGACTTCCCGGCGCTGCTCACCTAGGAGTGGCGGCGAGCGCGTAGATGGCGGATTGGGTGGTGGAGGCTGGCCAGTGATCAGCGAAGGTCGAGCGGTCCATGCCCGAATCCTACGAGGGGTGTGCCTCTGGGCCGCCCTCTGGTTCCGTTCCCAAGGGCCCAGTTGGCCTTGCCATTTCGCCTGCCCCCTACTGCCGACTATGGGCGTGTTGCCTTGCACCGGTTGCTTGCTGCCCGCGAACTGCCACCGACCGGCACTTCTGCCACAGTCCTTCGACCGGAAGTTCAGGCAGAACACCAACGTGTGGAGAACGGCATCATCGTGCTCAGCCTGACGTGCGATCCCGCCAGCACTGCACCGTGACTGGACGGAAAAACCAGGCAGCCGACTGGGTGTCCGAGGTCGGTCCGCCCTTGATAGAAGGTGCAACCGTGGTGTTCGTCTGAAAAAGGCTGTACCTGCGCACTCTGTCCTGGAAGGACCGTGACCTGGACGTCCTCGCAGTTGTCCAGCGAGTACACGGCGGACCTGTCATTCAGCACTGATGCCGAGGTGGTCGGCGTGTACCAGTAGTGGGCACTCACGGCCAGCCCTCCTGCCAGCAACAGTGCCGCACCGACGATGACCCACGGCCAACGTCTTTTGCGATCACCTGCCACAGATCCATTCTGCTTCAATCCGAGTGGACATCGCACTCAGCGACAGAATCTGAACGGTGAAGTAGGGAACTGGTTCGGTGTAGCCGGTGCGGCGGATGGGCTCAGTCCCGTCGGTTTCCCTCTGGGTGCGTATTCCATCTCGCCGGGCGTCGACCTCCCCAGTCCCCCCTTCCCAAACCGTGCATGCGGTTCTCCCGCACACGGCTTTCCCCCAGGCAGTCGATCGTCCGCATTCCGCCGTGCCACGAGCGTTGGCGGGCGACCCGAGCGTCACTCCCAGTCCGTTGACCTGCCCCGAGGGGCGAGTGGGTGGATAGCCCTTGAGCAATCCCACGATCGTCACTGGTCGCTTCGCACACCTGGCTAGAGGCCCTTCGCTCGAACCGGGTTATGTTGTCCCGGCTGTCGTCACTACTACTGCCTCCTCCGACTTCCGCTCGACACTTCGCCGTTTCCCAGGGCCACTGGTTATCGACGTCGTGGCTGCCGGGCACCGCATGTTGGCAACCTGCGGCCTTGTGTTTGCCGGCGTCGAGACGGATCTCTCCAGTTCCGAGGACAACCTTCTGGCCATTCCGAGCCCCCTGCGCCGGGAGGTTCCTGGACACCTGCTCCAAGATCCCTGGTGTCGTCCGTGGCCTTCGCCCTTAGGGAACAGGCTCGGCTCCTCCTGATCCGCCATGACGACGGACCGGTGTAACGACGCTGCAGGCTTCACTTGATGTTACGGACTGGTCATTTGCTCCACCCCGCTTCGAACCCGGCCTCTCGACCACGCACGGGGGCTTCACTAGCGGGGACCTTGGCGTCTCCCCGGACCGGACTCGCACCGGCTGGCTGTCCACAGCTGATCGCTTGGTTACGTCATCACAACATGAACCTCCTTGTTGTCATGGCGCCCAAGCTGCTGGACGCACTCCCTAAACACCGGGACGGTGGCTACTCGGGCATGCCTATGGGAGACCCTCAATCATGCGGATGATCTCGTCGCGCTGGTACCCCTGGCCACGGCAGAACTCGATGAGTTCACGCACACGTTCTATGACGGCCCCTCGCTGAGGAGTTCCTGCGACGGTGATACCTCTGCCTCTCTGGAAGTCAAGAAGGCCCTCGTCTCGCAGCATCCTGAGCGCTCGGAGCACCGTGTTCTTGTTGACACTGAGGACAGCCGCCAAATCCTTGGCCAACGGGAGCCTCTCGCCGGGACCGGCTTCCCCGTCGGCGATCGCTCGACGGATCTCGGCCGCCACCTGATCGTGGAGGGCGAGGGGATCCTCTCTGTCGACCTTGACGTTGAGCATAGTACTAGTCATAGTAGTCCCATGAACTTCCGTATGCGAGGTGCAACATGACGGTGATCGACGTTCCAGTCGCTGCGCCACAAATCGACCCTGCACAACTTCTCTTCGAGGAGGCTCGGAGGCGCCGGAAGCGCCGTCGACTGATCTCGGGCATCGTCCTACTCGCAGGAGTCGTCCTCGTCGGCCTCATCATGGTTCTGACGATCGGGCGAGGTCACGGCACGCCCGCTACATCGTCATCACCGAACCCTCCCGTCAGCGCCGCATCCCGCTCGGCAGCGGAATTCAGCGTACGGCCGTTGCTCTGCGTGACTCGGCAATCCTCGGCGGTCGGCGTGGCGACACAGGAGTCCTCAGCCCTTCCACCCTGCTCTGCTGCCTCCGAGCTCACCGCCGCCAACGTTGGGGTGGAGCGGATAGGTGGAGGTGGAAACGGGGCCACCCCACTGCCCCCTCCTGATAGGCACTTCGTCATGTTCCCCTCGACGTCGAGCGCCAACGATGTCGCTGGAGCGACGGTGCTCCTGCCCGGTGCCTACAACGGAACCAGTCGATACGTGCTCGGACCGGCGGCTCTGGTAGCGGCTGACGTACAGTCGGCCACGGCACAGCCCACCGCCTCCGGCGGCTTCGGGGAGGTGAATCTTCACTTGACTAGCACTGGTGCCACCAAGTTGGATGCACTCGCGCAGCAGCAGTTCCACACGTTCGTCGCCGTCGTCGCCGGCAACAAGATGATCTCAGATCTTGTCGTGGAACCGGCACAGACAAGCTTCACGTCATTCGCCGGAGAGTTCCAGGTCTCCGGTGTAATGACACTCCACCAAGCACAGGCGCTCGCTTCGAGCCTCTAGGTGTGGTGTCCCCCAACGCCGGCTCGCGGCGTAGCCCAAGCCGCCCGCGAGCACACCCGACGTGCCGTTCTGCGCTGCAGCCAAGATGGCCACGGCCGTCATTCTGGCGCGTTGTTCGGCACCCGAGCGGCGGTGGTCGGTAGCAGCTACGGCATCAGCT
>JAYVYR010000278.1:0-3128 GCA_043784065.1 Acidimicrobiaceae bacterium | reverse complement strand
GACCGATGGCAAGGAATCACGCCAGGTCACCGCATCGGCTGTGGTGACAGACGTGACCCGGGTCATACCTGGTTCGGACGTGGATGCTCCATCGGCAGTCGATGGGGGCAACAAGATCCCGCCGACCTCCAGCCATCCCGGTTTGGCCAGCTGATAGTCCACGAATCCGACTCTGCAAGCAGATGGCGGTGGGCACCGGGCTCCCGCAAGAGAGCCTGGCACGAGCGTGATTTCATCGTTTCAGCTACTTCCTCGGGCGAGCGGATTCTCCTTTACCTGCCGACGGGTACTTACCTCCATCTCGACGATTCGGCCGCCCGGATCGTGGGCCTACTGAACCAGGACCCCGATCCGGTGCATGCCGCCGACCATCTGGTCCACCGATTCCAGATTCCCTTCGACCGGGCCCTGGGCGACGTCAATGCCGTGATCGCGGCCTGTAGCGGCCAATCGGGTCAGCGCCAGGACCGGGGGCGCAGGCCCACCGTGTCCGGGTTCCGGGTCGTGGCACAGTCGTGGCTCCGCCAGCCCTGGGCGACACGGTGTTCGATGGTCCAGGCTGCGATGGTGGTCCTGGCGGTCGAGGCCGGTCTGGCCGTGACCAGCTTGCCCCGGCTCGCTCGGTTACTGCACGTGCCCCTCGCCGCCGACCGCGACGACCCGGTGGTCGGAGTGGACAACTTCGGGGCGCTGGAGACCTTGACGGCGCGTGAGCAACGGGCCCACTGGGCCGTCGACTGGTTCCTCGAGCGATGGTTGTTCGACGGGACTTGCCTCCGCCGGTCCCTGGCGTTCGGATGGTTCATCCGGGCCCGGCAACCCGTGCTTCGAATCGGGATGATCGACGACGGTGGGACGGTGGCCCACGCCTGGGTGGAGGCCGAGGGGCGGGCGTTCGACGCTGTGCAGGTGACCGGAGGGTTCACCATCGCCCATCCGAGCGCCACCGCGGGACTGGACGACGAAAGCGCCCCTGCCGGCTACTCCTCGCGGACCGTGGCGCCCTCGGAACCGAAGGATGTGCCCCAACGCGATGATGACACGTAAGGTCGACTCCGTGGCAGGTGAGTCAGAGGTGCAGGTCTACGCGTGCTCGGGGCTCCGTGTCGCGTCGGAGATTCCGCTGGCTGCCCCGATGGCCGATGATGCCCCAGCCGGTGAGTTCGACGTCTATGTGGAGTTGGGTGACGAGCGGGTCCCCCCGTTTGAGCGGCCGTCCGCCGACCTCGTTGCCGAGCTCGTCCTCGACAATCATCCCTGGTACACGTTCTGTCGGGTGGATGACGGCTACGTCGGGCGCATGACGGGCATCGCCGACTTTGTCATTGACGCGGACCTGTCCCGGGTGGTGTGCCATCCGGTGACGGGCGGGCGGACCGACGTGATCCCCATCGTCCTCCCCGGCACAATTACAGCGTTCCTCCTGTCCATGGGTGGCCAGTTCGTTCTGCACGGGAGTGCCGTCGATCTAGGTGATCGGGCGCTCGGGTTCGTCGGGGTATCCGGTCAGGGCAAGTCCACCATGGCGGCCATGTTCTGCGCGACCGGAGCCGGATTGGTGACCGACGACGTACTACCTCTGGAGTTCGTCGATGACCCCAAGGTACGTGACCGCGTGTTCTGCCTTCGGGCCGGCCATGAGATCCGCTTACGGGAGAAGTCGATCTCGTTGGTGGACCGCTTCGGACCCGACGTGGCTGTCCGAGTGACAGCGGACGAGCGCCGGGCCCTTGCCCCGGTGCCGACCGAACATGAACGACTCCCGCTCATTGCGATCGTCCTGCCCCGACCTGACCGCGATCACGATGAGGTATCGGTTCGGCGGCTCGACGCGGGCGAGGCTGGGCTCGTGCTGTCCCGTTGTCAGCGGATCGAGGGCTGGCACGGTACCGGCATGCTCCGCCGAAACTTCGATGCCGCCCTCGCCGTAGTGGAGTCGGTCCCGGTGTTCGAGGTGGGGGTCCCGTGGGGCCCGCCGTTCGCCGCTGACCTCCCCCGGAGGATTCTCGATGCCTGCGGGATCGACCGGGATGGCACCACCTCGCCCGGTCCGCAAGGAATTGGAGCCCTGTCCGGCCGAGGGGAATCCCGACCGTGACCGCCGCGCTCGAAGGGCGGCGGTACTTCGAGCAGCTCGGTCATCTGGTCGACAGCCGGTGGACGGCCGCCGGTCGCCGGGCGGGCGATCTGCCGGCCATCGCCGGAGCGGCGCTGGAGGAACTCCCCGTCCCGGACACCCTCGACGTATTTGCTGTTCTCGATCTCCTGGCCCGGGACGACGGTCTGCCGAAGCAGCGCAAGGTGTCCGACCAGTTCGGGCAACCCCCGACGGTCATGTTCTCGTCGGCTGGTCTCGAGGTGCACGCCCTGACCTGGATCGACGGGACCACGTCGATTCACCAGCACGGGTTCGACGGCGCCTTCCGCGTGCTTCAGGGGTCGAGCCTCCACGCTGAGTACACCTTCGACCAGTCCGACCGGCTGGCCGACGGACACCTGATCGTCGGTGACCTCGCCATGCGTCGGTCCGAGGTGCTCACCAAGGGTGCGGTCCGGCGGATCCCCGCCGGCCCCGGGTTCATCCACAGCCTCTTCCACCTGGAGCGTCCTTCTGTCACCATCGTGGTCCGCAACGGTTGGTCGGATCTCCCGTTCCCTCAGTACGACTACCGGCATCCCGGGTTGGGCATCGACATTCTGGAGAAGGACGAGCGGCTCGGCATGCGGTTGCGGGGCTTGAGAGCCATGGAGCATCTCGGCCAGGGCGCCGGGCTGCGGGTGGCGTTGGATATCGTGGGCACCGAGAACCTGTGGACGGCATTCCGGGTCACCGAGTTCTGGTTCCGGGCCATCTCTGACACCACCGGGCTCGACGAGTTGGCCGAGGTGCTGGCCCGACGGGACGCCACGCTCGCTGACTACGTCGATCCGATGTTCGGCGAGCAGCGGCGCCAGATGCGTCTGCTCCGGAGGCGAGGCCTGCTTGAAGAGCAACGCCACCGCCTCCTCCTGGCCGTCCTGGTCAACCTGCCCGACGCCGACTCCGTGTCCGCTGCTATGGCCGCGCTGTTCCCCGGACGGGTGCCGTCAGAGGTCACTAACGAGATCGTCGAGGAGCTCTCCTCGGC
>JAYVYR010000277.1:0-2763 GCA_043784065.1 Acidimicrobiaceae bacterium | reverse complement strand
GGCTATCTGTGGGAACAGCCGCCGGCCAAGGCAGCCATGCGCCAGGCCATCGAGGTCGCCCATGCCAACGATGCCGCCGTCGCTCTGACCGTGTCCGACCCGTTCTGTGTGCAGAACCACAAGGCTGAATTCCTCGAGCTGCTCAATGGCGACCTCGAACTGCTGTTCGCCAACGAGGAGGAGATCATGATGCTGTTCGGTTCCTCCTCGTTCGAGGCTGCCGTCGACGCGGTCACCGAAACAGGCGTGCTGGCCGTACTCACCCGGGGTGCGCAGGGTTCGCTCGTGGTGACGGCTTCCGGGCCCATCGAGGTGCCGGCAGCTTCGGTCGACCGGGTGGTCGACACCACCGGGGCCGGCGACCTGTTTGCCGCCGGATTCCTCTACGGCATCACCAATGGGCTGCAACCTGAGGAGGCCGCCCGGCTCGGCGGTGTATGTGCCGCAGAGGTCATCGCCCACGTCGGCGCCCGCCCCCAGGGCGACCTGAGGGCTCTGGCGGTGGCGGCCGGGCTCTTCAGCTGACCGGCCCGTATCCATCGATGGGGCACGGCCCTACGCGCCCCCTCAGCGGGTGCCGGAGTGACCACCCCTGAGGGTCGTCGCTCCGCTGTGTCCCGTCATCTCATGGCTGAGTCGAGAGTTCCTTGACGGTAGCGACCATTGTCAGAGTCGTGCCGACGATCTTGACCGAACCTGTCAGTCTCGATAGGCGGGCTGCTTCTACGGTCCCGCCGACGGAGAAAAGCCTGTTGTCAGCCCGTTGCGGGAGGGTCAACTGAGGCTAGGTCTGATGCGGAAGTGGTGCTCAGATGCAGAGCTGTCCCTCCGGCGGAGTCATCACAAGCCGACTGACGCCGACCAGATCGTCTGGCAGTACGGCTGGGCCCAGAGCGCGGCAACCAGGTAGGAAGGCATGTGCAACCTGGTGGTCCAATTCCCGGCCTTCAGCGTTGCGTTGCGAGTGGATCGTTGCGTCGATCCAGCTCTTGACCCTCCGGGTCAGTCGGCATCGCTCTGCGGCGGCCGAAAGGTGAACGGCAGATCACCGATGCGCACGAGTAGCGACGCCACGTTGCGGCCGAGCGGTGCCAGGGCGTCGTTCAGCGTCGACAGGTTCTCGAGTGTCGCTTCGTCGATAGCGCAGGAGCCCTCGTAGGAGACTTCGATGGCGCACTCGGGATCACCCGGGTCATCGAGCAGCACCTGCTCGATAGTCGCCGGGCCTCGAACCAACGGCTCACCCAACAGGTCGAGGTGGTCGGGAAGCGTCGCCAAGAATGGCGCGGCGTCAGGTGCTCCGGCCAGGCCCTGGACGCGGAAGGCGATCTCCACCAGGACTTCGGGTGACTCGTCAGGGTCGTCCCCGATTGCCCAACTCCGGTAGGCGGTCTGACTCCAGGTCGGCCAGTCGAGACTTGTGTCGACCCGGATCCGGGCCGGCCGCTCCTCGCCCGGCAGGCTGTAGGACGTCTCGAAGCTCACGTCGCCCAAGAACACATCCACCTGGAATCGCTCCTCGACGGCCTGGCGCTGGAGAAGCGCAGCCTCGAACGCATTCCGGTGGGACGCGACAAGTTGGGTGAAGACATGGTCCAGCATGGGGGGCAGAGGCTACCGTTCTTCCGTGACCCCCTCGCCCATATTCCCGTCGGCTCCCTCGGTGTGGCAGCAGCGCCGGGTCATCGCCTATGCGCACCAGGGCGGGGCGTGGGAGGGGCCGTCGTCGACACTGCACACCATTGCCGCAGCGCTCGAGGCCGGAGCCACCGGCATCGAACTCGACGTCCACGCCACCAGCGACGGCCACCTGGTGGTCTGCCACGATGCCACGGTGGACCGCACGTCGGCAGCTTCCGGTCCTATCGCCTCCTTCACCTACGACGAATTGACCCGACTGGACAATGCCCACTGGTGGGCCCCAGGGGCCGACGTGTCCCCTGGGCTTGCCGACGACGCCTATCCGTTCAGGGGCCGGGCGCCGCACGACCACCGGTTCGGATTCGCGCTGCTTGATGAGGTCCTCAGCGAGTTCACAGGCGTCGTATTCAATCTCGATATCAAGCAGACGGCCCCGGTCGTGACCCCCTACGAGGAGACGTTGGCCGAGCTGTTGCGGGCCCACGACTGCGCCGACCGGGTGATCGTGGCATCCTTTCTCGACACGGCCACCGACAATTTCTCGGCCTACGCACCCGAGTTCGCCACCTCCGCCGGAACGGTGGCTACTGCCGAGTTCTACCGGGCGGTGCAGGCTCACGAGACGCCCCCGGCACTCCGTCACGTGGCACTTCAGGTACCGGCCGCATTTGGTGACGTGGTCTTGGTCGATGCCCGATTCGTCGAGGTAGCCCACGACTGCGGCCTGGCCGTGCACGTCTGGACCGTCGAGGAGGAGACACAGATGGAGGAACTGTGCGCCCTCGGGGTCGACGGGATCATCACCGACCGTCCGAGTGCGTTGGTCGGTGTGCTCGACCGGTTGGGGTGCACGTGGACCCCAGGGGGATGACGCTCGCCGTTACTATGTCGGGGCACAACCGGGGCGCGACAAACTTGGAGGGCGGAGGCGCCCAAGAATACGGGAGTGAACGGCCCCGATCGGTCACCAAGCTTCGGCGAAGGGGCGGGAACAGGGGCGGAGCGGGATCACTCGGCCCCAGGTCGCAGCGGTCAGCCGCGCCCGCAGTTCGGCTTCTTGCCGTGGTTGGCCTTCTTCTTGGCCCGGAGCTTGCGTTTGTTGGTTCTCTTGGACACAGTTCG
>JAYVYR010000276.1:0-8373 GCA_043784065.1 Acidimicrobiaceae bacterium | reverse complement strand
CGCGGTGACGGATGGCCTTTTCGGCACCCGCATTCCCGGACTCGTTTGAGGTCCGTAAGGGTCGAAGCCTTACCGTGGGGGCGGGTCTGATCATCCTCGACCCGGCTGTCGGCGTCCAGCCACCTTGTTCGACTAGCGGACCACGTGGCCAAGCGAAACCAGTGCACGACGCAGGTCTTTGCTTGTCTGCTGGAGGATCTCGTCCATCTCGTCTATCTCGTCCATCTCGTCCAACTCGTGCATCTCGGCCCCGGCAGTGAATTCCGGTCGGGCCCGCAGGCGGTTGACTGCAATCGCCGCCTCCTCCAACACGACGACAGTGGCCCGTGCGTCACCGCCAGGTCCTCCCAGAGAAGGGGAGTTCTTCGCGGTTCCACGAGGTGCAGACTCTTCCGACCGTGAACGCCGACCTTTCGAAATCCGCTGCTCTCGGATGCTCATCACCAGCACCGGCGCCACCGCCACCACAATCGCAAGGAGCATCAGTGGGATCGTAATCAGGAATGCTTTCGACATATCTGGTTGGCAAGCATCATTGGCGACACCTGCGCTCTCCCTTCTCCTGGATTGTGACCGTTGAACATGACAGCACGATGAATGGAGGGTGAGAACTGTCTCATGATTCCGTGACACTGCGATTCGGAATGTGACGGTATCCGGAGATCCACGCTGGTACTGGTTTGCCAATTCCTTTGTGACAGCGTGCCGGGCCCCATCCAAAACTCCATGGATCAGGCGTATCAGGCCGAGGACTCAGGTGCGGATTCCGACGTGAGGCAACAATGCCGACTGGGCGGCGGTCGGACGACTGGGCGGCGGAGCACGACGACTTCGGTAGCGAGATCACTCTTCTCGCGCCCGTTCGCACGCACCAGCTGGATAATCCTGGTGAGGGCGAGGTAAAGGAACGAGAGGGCCTGGCTCAGTTTCGTCGTCTCGGACCATTCCCGGAAAGTCCTGCTCACGGCACTCGGATGCCATTCGGGGCACCCACAGGGTCCCGTCGTCCCCGAGTCAGTCCTGAGTGGACCCGGACAAGGCGAGAGACGTCTGACGTCGGTTTCCGACGTTCGGACCTCCGCGACGGAGAGCCGACATCCGTCCCGCACCTCAAGAGGGACCCTTACGGGGAGGGTTTTGTCGACGCGAACCGCGTGGATCAGTCGACACCCCCAAGTGGGGTGACGACAAAATCCGCCTGGACTGGGGGGACAGCGGCCTGGCTGAGAGCATTTTCCACGCTATTGCTCTTGATTTTCCACATTGTTGTTGTCGCAACGATTGGCTGGCTTGTGTTTGTCTTCCCCCCGGGGGTTGGCCGGACCGTGTCTGCATGTGATCCCTTTCACCACCAGTCTTGTAGGTCATCCCCGGACCATGACCAGCGATTATCGAGCGACCCCCAACGGCACTTCGAGGCGTGTGGATAAGCCGCCGTAGAACAAGACCTCGGGGAACGAATGCCCCCTGTTCACTCGGCTTCGGCGGCCCGACCTGGGCCGACCTCGGTTGACCTGGGCGGCCGCACCACCGTCGATAGCAGGCTCACGGGATGGGAGCGGCGGCACCATCGGGAACCGTCACCTTCCTGTTCACCGATATCGAGGGCTCTACCCACCTGTGAGAGTCGCAACCCGACGCAATGCGCCGGACCCTCGAGCGCCACGATGCCCTCCTCCGTTCGGCGATCGACTCGAACGGTGGCCACGTCTTCTCGACCGGCGGCGACGGGATCGGGGCCGCCTTCGCCCGCGCCGGCGACGCCGTCGTCGCGGCCGTCCATGCACAGCAGGCGTTCGGTGCCGAACCGTGGCCCGACGGCGCACCGCTGCGAGTGCGGATGGGACTCCACACCGGTGAGACGGCCGAACGCGACGGCGACTACTTCGGCACTGCGGTCAACCGGGCGGCCCGCCTCATGGCCACCGCCCACGGTGGCCAGGTCGTGTGCTCCCGTGCCACCGCAGACCTTGCGGCCGGAGCGGCGGACTTCCCCAGACTGGGAGAACACTGCCTGCGTGACCTGGCCGCGGCCGAGCAGGTGTTCCAGATCGGCGAGGGACGCTTCCCTCCCCTCCGGTCGGTGGACGTCGTGCCCACCAACCTACCGACGACGCGCACCGAGCTGGTGGGAAGGTCCGAGGACGTCGCCACGCTCGCCACCACGACGGCCAGCGAGCGTCTGGTGACGCTGACCGGGGTCGGCGGGGTCGGCAAGACCCGCCTGGCCCTCGCCGTGGCCGCCTCGGTGGCGCCGGACTACCCGGACGGGTGCTGGCTCGTCGACCTGGCCCCTGTCGCTGACGCCGCCACCCTCGTGACCTACCTGGCGGACCGACGCATGCTGGTGATCATCGACAACTGTGAGCACGTCATCAGCGACGTGGCCGACTTGGTCGACGCCGTGCTCGTAGGCGACCCCGACATCCACCTGCTGTCCACCAGCCGCGAGCCGCTCGGCCTCGACGGCGAGGTCGTGCGACGGGTCGGTTCCCTCGGCACGGCCGCACCGGACGCCTCGTTCGAGGAGACGCTGGCCGCACCGGCGGTCCGCCCCTTCGTCGAACGGGCGGCCGCTGTCACCGACCGGTTCAGTCTCGACCCTGCCACGGTGGGCCCGGTCGTCGAGATCTGTCGCCGACTGGACGGCATCCCTCTGGCCATCGAACTGGCCGCTGCCCGTACCGGGTCGATGCCGGCCGCAGAGATCGCCCGTCGCTTCGACGAGCGATTCCGTCTCCTGAGCGGCGGGTCCCGTCGCGCCCAGGAGCGGCATCGCACACTGGCGGCGACCGTCTCCTGGTCCCACGACCTGCTGAGCGACGCCGACCGGCGCGTCTTCCGGCGCCTCGCCGTCTTCCCGGCGCCCTTCACGCTCGATGCCGCTGAACAGGTCGTCTCCGAAGAGACCCACCAGCTCGACGTGATCGACTCCCTGGCGGGCCTGGTCGACCGCTCCCTGGTCGACCGCTCCCTGGTCCAGTTCGATCCCGACCAGGGCCGGTACCGACTCCTCGACACCCTGCGGCAGTACGCGGCCGACCGGCTGGCCGAGACGGGCGAAACCGAAGAGGTCCGGGAACGCCACGCCCGCCACTTCCTCGAACTGGCGAATCAGCTCGGCCCGGGCCTGCTTGACGCCCGCTTCGACGCCATCCGCGATGCCCTCGTGCTCGACCGGGACAACCTGGGGGCGGCAGCCTCCTGGTGCATCGACCTCGAGCGGTGGGGTGAGCTCACCACATTCTGCAGATCCACCTACCTCCTGACCTTCCAGTCGGCGCCCGTCGACGGCGTCGAGTGGCGCCTGCCGCTCGTCGAGCACAGTTCCCAGGTTCCTCGCCAGGACATGGTCCATCTGCTGGGCGAGCTCGCGTGGACCGACGTCATGATGGGCAACTTCGACCAGAGCCTCCGGTGGGCGGAGCGGAGCAACGAGCTTGCAGACGACGGAAGCGTCGCCTACTCGGCGTGGGCCCTGTTGGCGATCGGTCAGGTCGCCCTTTACACCGGACGGTTGGAGGACAGCAATGCGGTTGCGCAGCGTGCCATCGAGGCAGCTGATGGGACGGGCGATCCGATGCCCGGCGTCGTCGGCCGCCTCAACGTGTCTGCGGTACTGGCACAACTGGGCCAACTGGATGCCAGCAATGCCGCTGCCACGGAGGCGATGGACCGAGCCGTGGCATCCGGAAACTCGCTCAACACCGGCGCTGCCGTTATCACTGCAGCCTCAAACTGCCTGGACCGGCCGGACGGTCCGGAGTTCGCCGCGGGCCGGAGGATCATCGAGGCCGGAGGCAATGCGTTCGCAGCGAACGACACGAACAGCATGTGGCTCTGCACTATGTACGGGTGGACGCTGCTCGGCCTCGGGGAACCTGACGGCAGAGAACACCTGATGGAGGCGCTGCGCACCGCCGACCGCCTCAACGGACAGAACGTGGTCGAACTCACCCTGCGCCTGCTGGCCATCGAATACGTCAGACTGGACCATCGAATTGAGGCGGCGATCCTCGACGCGTACGTGGAGGCCAACCAGCGCGGGTTCCGCATCATGGGCTACGGGCAAGATTGGGTGCAGGGTCAACTCGATCGCGCCGATCTCCCACCACTCGAAACCGCGACCGTTCCGAAGAACCGCGGCGAGCTGATGCACTTCGTGACCACCGTCGAACGGTCGATGAGCCTCGGTCCCACACCCGAACCCGACGGGCGGTAGAGGCGCGAGGCGAGCACCCTCGCCCAGCGCAACATCCGTCTACTCGTCGGTACCGTCGGAGCTTGACCCCTCATGCGGAGACATCATGGGACTCGAACCCCGATTCGACTGACCCTGCCCCAGATCGCAGGGTCGGCGGCGCAATCGACCGGTTTGCGCCTGCTGTCCCCGAGTCACCACGCTCCGGCACTCCCGGGCGTATGAGATTCGTGGCTAGTCGCTCATTGACTTTATTTAGACGCTGTATAAGTATGGCGAACGATGAGCAATCTACCTGAGCCCAATGACTGGCGGGAAGGAAGGCGCCAGGCAGCGCGCGATGCGATTGTCCGGGCAGCCTGGACCCTGGTGGAGGAGGAAGGACTTGCGGGCTTGTCTCTCCGCGACCTGGCCCGTCGGGCAGGAATCACGACGCCAACGATCTACGCCTACTTCGAGTCGAAGAACGCCATCTACGACGCTATGTTCGGACAGGCTGCCACCGAGTTCGCCGACAGGATGGCCGAACCAATCGACGGCGACGGGCCTCTCGAGATACTGGCTGCGCAGGCGCGTCGCTTCGTGGAGTTCTGTACAAGCGACCCGACGCGGTACCAACTGCTCTTCCAGCGGACACTCCCCGGGTTCGAGCCAACTCCGGAGTCGTTCGCACCGGCAATCCGTGCCCTGGCCAATACCCGTGAACTGCTTGCCTCCCACGGCATCACCGACGAACGACACGTCAACCTGTGGACTGCGCTGATCACGGGTCTGGTCGACCAACAGATCTCGAATGATCCCGGTGGGGATCGGTGGACCGGGTTGGTCGACGAGTCGGTAGCCATGCTGCTCGCCCATTCCCAGGCGGACCGACCCGCCCGGAAGCCCACATCCCGAACGACTCGAACGTAAGGACCCCGATCATGGCCATGACCACCGTTGACGTGACGATGCTGGAGCCACTGACCCATTCCGAAGCCATGGGACTGCAGGAACACGAACTGGCATGCACGATGCGCATGCTCCGGTCACTGGATGACGACGCATGGTCGACACTGACCGACTGCCCGAGGTGGGACATTCGAGCGATGTACCAACACGTGCTGGGTGCATGCGAGGCCGGCGCGTCCATGCGCGAGAACATCCATCAACTTCGCCGGGGCCGCACCTACCGGAAGCAGCACGGCGGTCCTCTCGAAGCTGCTCTCTCATCAGTCCAGGTCAGCGAGCGTGCCGACCTCAGTCCCGCCCAGGTGGTCGAGCGGCTGGAGGTGGTCGCACCGAAGACGGTGCGGGGACGCAATCGCACGCCTGCCGTCATTCGCAATCACGCCAACATGGCTGTCGACGGTCCGGTGCACGAGACCTGGAAGCTCGGCTACCTCATCGACACCATCTATCTGCGGGACCTTTGGATGCACCGCGTCGATGCCGCCCATGCGCTCGGCCAGCCGTTGGAACTCGCTGCTGACCACGACGGTCGCATCGTGGCCGACGTCGTGGCGGAATGGGCACGACGCCACGGCCAGGCGTTCGTGCTCGAACTCACCGGTCCGGTAGGCGCGACGTACGTGAGTGATCCGGACACCCCGGAGGCCGAGCACGCCTCCGTCGACGCAGTTGAGTTCTGCCGCACGCTCGCCGGGCGTGTGCCGGCAACTGGCCTGCTGGCCACCGTCGTTCCGTTCTGACCCAGATTCCCGATCGCCTCGCAAGGAGCATTGCCATGGACACTCGCATCGACGAGATCGCCGACCGCATCTTTCGCCTCTCGACATTCGTCGCCGACATCGGACCAACGGGCTTCACGTTCAACCAATACCTCATCGATGACGAGGAGCCGTTGCTCTTCCACACCGGGCACCGAGCCATGTTCCCATTGGTGTCCGAAGCCATCGCCACGGTGACCCCGCTCGATCGCCTTCGCTGGATCACCTTCGGCCACGTCGAAGCCGACGAGTGTGGATCGATTAATGAGTTCCTGGCCGCGGCACCCAACGCCCAGGTGGCCCACGGGGCCCTCGGTTGCATGGTGTCGATCAACGACTTGGCCGATCGTCTACCAGTGCCGCTTGCCGACGGTGAGGTCATCGAATTGGGCGACCACCGGGTCCGCCATATCGACACGCCGCATGTTCCCCATGGCTGGGAGGCGAGACTGCTGTTCGAGGAGACCACCAACACGTTGTTGTGCGGGGACTTGTTCACGCAACTCGGTGACCCACCCCCCATCTCAGGTGATGACATTCTCGGGCCGGCTGCCCAGGCCGAGGACATCTTCGGCTACTCCACCCTGAGTCCGAAGACGGGACCAACGATCCGGAGCCTCGCTGAGCTCGCTCCGACCACGTTGGCCGTGATGCACGGATCGTGCTTTGCCGGCGACGGAGCCAAGGCGCTCCTCTCGCTCGCTGATGGGTACGATGGTCGTGTCGCCGCGGCACGCGCATCGTGAAGTCCTCGCGAGGTGCCTGCCGAGACTTGTGTGCAGCACCCGTGCGCTGCACAAGTTCAAATCCCGGCTGAACCGTTCTGGTCAGCCAGTCTCAGAATCCAGGTGCATCGATGAGCATCACCACCATCACTCGATTCCACGCCGCTGAAGGCCAAGAGGCGACGCTTCTCGAGTTGCAGTCCGAAGGGCGACGGCGAATGCTGGCTGCTGAAGGTTGTGAGTCATTCGAGATCCTGCGTGAACAGGCCGACCCACGATCGTCTGCGTTCCTGCAGACGTGGTCATCACGCGAGGCACACGATGCCGCATTCGCTGAACTGATCATGGCGAGTGGTCATCTGGAGAAGGTCCTCGCAACGCTCGACGAAGGAGTCGTGCAGAACTTCTACGACGTGGTTCCCTGACTGGCGCTGCCTGCCCCTGCAGTGAACAGAGGTCATGGACGACCTTCGCAACTCCGGTCGGCATCCTGAGCCGTCGACGGCTGCGCCCCGCCTGGTTAGACCTGTTGCTGGGCGCCCCAGACATGAATGACGGCTAGAGGCAGACGCTCCGGCTCCTCAGGCAACTGGTCACCGAAGATCTCACCGAGCAGCCCGTGGACAACCGGGTGAAGGCGTTCCTCACCGAACCTGTCACAGTCCTCCTGCGTTTGCCATACATCGATGTAGCGGAGACCCCCTTCGGGACGCTCCAGTGCAAGGTGCGTGATCAAGCCCTTGGGCGGGGCGTCACCCAGTCCCTCCACGATGCGTTGATACAGAGCAGCATCGATGGGCACATCCTGCGTGAACGCATAGGTCACGGTGAGAGCCTCCGAGACTTGATCCGAAGTAATATCGGAGCAATACTGAGCCACATGGTCCGAGAAGTCAAGGGGCATGAGTACGACGCTTCTCTCCGTCGGGAACGGTCTGCCGAGCGGCGCCAACGGATCGTCGATTCCGCCCGTGATCTCATAATCGAGCGTGGGTACCGCGCAACCAGGGTCTCCGACATCGCTTCCCGAGCCGGCGTCAACGTGGACACGGTCTATGAGCTGGTGGGCCGCAAGCCCATCTTGCTGCGTGAGTTGATCGAACAGGCGATCTCGGGTGTCGACCACGCCGTTGTCGCGGAAGATCGTGGCCACGTGGTCGCAATGCGAGCAGAACCTGATCCGATCAAGAAGCTCACCATTTACGCACACGCCATCCGGGAGACCCAAGAGCGTCTGGCTCCGCTGTTGCTGGCCTTGCGAGAGGCCTCCTCCACTGAGCCTGAGGCAGAGCAGGTCTGGAAGGAGATCAGCGATCGTCGAGCCACGAATATGCGAAGGCTGGTTGGCGACCTCCGAGAGGCAGGCGGACTCCGGTCAGATCTCTCGGTCGACGTGGCAGCCGATGTCGTGTGGGCTACCAACAGCCCGGAACTGTTCGTGATGCTCACACGGGAGCGGGGCTGGTCACCGGAACAGTACGAGCGGTGGTTGGGGGACGCCTGGTCCCGACTCCTGCTCGACTGCCGGTGCTTGCTTCAGTAGGCCGATGAACCTGGTCTGACACTTGTGGGTGCCGAGAATCCCATCCACCCAGGTCAGGCAACCAGTCGGTATTCATGGATCAGCCCGAAGACGACATCCTTGCGACGCAGAGCCCGCGGCTCAGGATCACCGATGGGCGGCGGTGGTTCGACGTTGAGCGGAGCCAGCTGACCCAGTGACCGGTGTGGCCGGTGC
>JAYVYR010000275.1:0-3698 GCA_043784065.1 Acidimicrobiaceae bacterium | reverse complement strand
GATCGCCGCCGGCGGCGACCATGCCCTGGTCCTCGACTCGAACGGTGATCTCTACGCGTGGGGGTCCAACTTCGCTGGTCAGCTAGGCAACAATTCGATGACCGCATCGAACGTGCCGGTGGCCGTCCTACCGCCTACTGCGGGCACGGTGAGCTACACCGCCATCGCCGCCGGTACAGCCCACAGTCTGGCTATCGCGACGACCGGAGCCGCCTACGCTTGGGGTTCAAACGCGTCCGGCCAGCTGGGTGACGGCGTCCTTGGCGAGCAGAACCTCCGGCCGGACAGCTTCGTGCCCACTCAGGTGTCGATGCCGGCCGGCATCACCATCACCCAGATCGCCGCAGGTGCCTCCCACAGCATCGCCCTCGGGAACGACGGGCACGTCTACGACTGGGGCTCCAACGTGTTCGGGCAGCTGGGATTCAATCTCGGAGTGGGACTTCCGGTGGATTCCGACATTCCGTCGACTCCCACTGGTCTCCCGCCGGTCACCACCTTCGTGGGAGTGGCAGCGGGCTCGGGCTCGTCCTATGCCCTCTCGACCGCCGGCGTCATGTGGGGCTGGGGAAGCGACTTCTCCGATCAACTCGGGTACGACTACAACGGATCGGCGAACTCGACCAATGCGTGGCCGCCCCAAGCCATCACCAGCCTGCCTTCAGGAACCGAGGGGCTTACCATCGACTCCGGCCCCAACTCCTCTGCCGCCTTCCTGGTGACCCGTCAAGCGCAGACGATCACGTTCCCGTCGTTGCAGCCAATCACTTACGGCACAACTCCGATCACGTTCGTTCCCACGGCGACCTCCGGCGGACCGGTCACTGTCTCAGCGGTCGGCGCGTGCCGCACGTATTCCACCAACCTCAGCTTCGTCGGCGCCGGGTCGTGCACGGTCGAGGCCTCCCAAGCCGGAACTAGTAGTTACTACCCGGCGCCCACGACTGCGCTGAACTTGACTGTCGCACAGGCGACGCTCACCATCACTCCTCGATCGGCCACGTCGTATCTGGCGCAACCGTTTCCGACCTTCGCCTACGGACTGTCGGGATTCCAGCTGCAGGACTCGACTTCGGACGTGTCCGGTACGGCTTCCTGCACCACGTCTCCCGAGGCCAGGACGGTACCGGGCGTCTATCCGATTACCTGTGCGACCGGGACCCTGAACTCGGCCAACTACGGATTCGTCTCCGGCCCATCGGCCACACTCACGGTGATCGGCTCCTCGACCGACTACGCGGTGATCGGCAGCAACGGGGCGGTCTACGCCAACGGCGCATCGTCGGCTCCGTTCTTTGGTTCCCTGCTCGGGCTTCCACTCAACGCAGCTGTCGTCGGGGGCGCGTTCACCCCCTCCCATCACGGCTACTGGATGGTCGCATCGGACGGCGGCATCTTCTCCTTCGGCGACGCCGGTTTCTACGGGTCGATGGGCGGATCCCACTTGAACAGGCCGATTGTGGGCATGGCCTCGACCCCCGACGGGGGCGGCTACTGGCTGGTGGCATCGGACGGCGGCATCTTCTCCTTCGGTGACGCCAGCTTCTACGGCTCCATGGGGGGGACGCCCCTCAACAGACCGGTCAACGGCATGGCAAGCACGGCCGACGGACACGGCTACTGGATGGTGGCCTCGGACGGCGGCATCTTCTCTTTCGGTGACGCCGGCTTCTACGGTTCCGCCGGCAGCCTCGGGCTGCAGACCCCGGTCGTCGGCATGGCCAACGACCCCGTCGCTGGGGGGTACTGGCTGACGACGGCCACCGGCCTCATCTTCAACTTTGGAGCAGCGTCCTTCGAGGGCAGCCTGCAGTACGAGTCCTTGCAGCAGCCGGTCGTCGGCATCGTCGCCAGTGCCACGGGTGGGGGTTACTGGCTGGCTGGCAAGGACGGGGGCATCTTCGCCTTCGGTGATGCTGGCTTCTACGGGGTGGACTCCGCCCCCGGCGGATCGGCGGTAGGGATCATATGAGATGCCAAATGCTGGAGGACAACCAATGCGTGGACTGAATCGGCGGTCGGCAACTGCAGTGCCTCGCGCCCACCGCTCCCGATCCCTTCGCAACGTGATGCGACTGGTCGTTGTGGCCGCAATCGGACTGCTGACCATGCAATTCGTCGGAGTGAGTGGTTCGCAAGCATCGAACGGTGTTCCTCCCGCCATACCACCGCCAGGTTCCGCCTACTTGGGAGCGTGGGTGCAGCCGATGGCCCAGGGCACCAACAACTCCTATGGTTCGAGAGTTGAGCTCGGCAACCTCGACACATTCAACGGCAATCTGGGGCGACCGCTGGGCCTGGTTCACGTCTACGTGCCATGGGGCCAGCCGATTCCGCTGTCGGTGCTATCCGCCATCGCCAGCACCGGGGCTGTCCCCGTCGTCGACGTCAGCTGTGCCCCGGGCACTGTTTCGCAGCCCGGTGATGCCATGATTGCCCAAGGCATGTTGAATTCGACCATCGACGGCTACGCTTCCCAGCTGTCATCCTATGCGAAGCCGGTGTTCTTCCGGTGGTTCAAGGAAATGAACCTGATCCACAACGTCGGCAACTCCCTCTGTCTCGGCACTACCAATGTCGCCCAGGCCGGCCTTGGATTCGTCCAGGCGTGGGACGAGATGTACCTGCGGTTCCAATCCCAGAGTTTCTCGACGTCGAATGTCTCCTTCGTCTGGAACCCATCGGCAGGTGCCGCTGGACCCATATCCACTTTCTCTGCATTCTGGCCCAGTGTGGCGAACGGAGCTCCATCTGACGGCTACGGCGTGAGCTGGATGGGCTTCGACGACTACTACCGCGCCCCCAGCCCGGACAGCAATCCCACACAAAGCATCGCGGCACTCATCACACAGGTCCAAGGCGCGTACGCCACCGAACTAGCGCTCCCGGGGGCCAGCGCGTTGCCCTTGATGTGGGGGGAGACCGGGGCCTACGCTGATCAGTCCCAGTACCTCCAGACCCTGGTCACCACACTTCCGACAATGTGGCCGGACATCAAGGCGCTGCTCTACTTCGACGCCAGCTCCGACAAAGACTGGACGCTGTACAACGTGAGCGGTGACTTGGGCGTTGACGCGTTTGCGGCCCTCGCCAATAGCCCTTACTTCGAGTATCCATTCAACGGATAGCCCGAACTACCTTCGACACGAATGGTCACAGCGACCCCGAGTAGTCGAAGAGGGTAATGGTCTGGATCGCGTAGGCACCGGACCAACCGCCCGCCACAGCGCTCCTCGAAGTTGAGTTCCAATCAGTGGCGTACGGAGCTCCGAGCTGAGATCACATCCCCCGGACGCGACGGTCATCGGGTCAACCTCAAGAAGCGGTGTCAACGGCATTGCCTGAGGAGAGTCACGGTGAACATCCCCAGCGCCATCAGCGCGGGTGGATGGCGTGGCAAGTACCTGGGAGGGGCCGACGGCGACCAGGATCTGGCGAAAGCCATGTCGGCCGCCCTCGCTCTGGCCCTGATGTTGGTCTAGGCCTCCAAGTATTGCAGTGCCGCCGCTGACGGGCGAGCCGCTGGCGGGAGGTCTCCCACAACGGTTACGGGACGCGGTCGTGGGAAGCCCGGATCGGCTCCGTCGACTTGGCTGTCTGTGAACTCCCTTGGGGTACTTCGCCTTCTCGGCGGGCTTGTGAGGCATACAGCGGTACTTCTGACGTCGCAGTGACTCGCCCTTGGGGCCGTACGTACC
>JAYVYR010000274.1:0-25722 GCA_043784065.1 Acidimicrobiaceae bacterium | reverse complement strand
GTCTCGCGCGGCATCGACATCGTTGAATTCGCCTGCGGCATTCCGCAACTCCTCAAGGGCGACTTCACCGACCAGGTGAGCACCGGCATCGACAACTGGACGCTGCGTCAGCCGCTGGGCGTGGTGGCCGGCATCACGCCGTTCAACTTTCCCGTCATGGTCCCGATGTGGATGTATCCGGTGGCCATCGCTTGCGGTAACACCTTCGTGCTGAAGCCGTCCGAACGCGACCCCTCGCCCTCGGACCTCGTTGCCGAGCTGTGGCGGGGGTCCGGACTGCCCGAAGGAGTGTTCAATGTCGTGCACGGCGATGCCGAAGCCGTCAACGCTCTACTCGACCACCCGAAGGTGGCCGCCATTTCCTTCGTAGGTTCGACGCCCATCGCCAAACATGTCTTCGAACGGGGCCACGCCTCGGCCAAGCGCGTCCAGGCCCTCGGCGGGGCCAAGAACCACGCTGTGGTCCTGCCCGACGCCGACCTCGACTCCACGGCCGATGCCCTGATCGGCGCCGGCTTCGGCTCGGCGGGGGAGCGGTGCATGGCCATCAGCGCCGTAGTGGTGGTGGGGGACGCCGACCCGCTGGTCGACGCCGTGGCCACCCGCGCCCGCACCCTGAGGACCGGCCCTGGCAATGAAGCCACCTCCGACATGGGCCCCCTCATCACCCAGATCCACCGCGACCGCGTCGCCGGCTACGTCGACTCGGCACTTGCTGACGGCGCCGAGGTTGTTGTCGATGGACGAGAGGTCAGCGTGCCTGGTGGCGAGGACGGTTTCTTCTTCGGCCCGACACTGGTCGACCGGGTGACTCCGGACATGGCTGTCTACCGGGACGAGATCTTCGGGCCGGTGCTGTCTGTGCTGCGGGTGGATTCGCTCGATGAGGCCATCGACCTGGTCAACGCCAACCCGTTCGGCAACGGCACGGCCATCTTCACCCGGGACGGACACTCGGCTCGGCGCTTCCGACGTGACGTTTCGGTGGGCATGGTGGGCATCAATGTGGCCATCCCGGTGCCGATGGCCTACTACTCCTTCGGCGGGTGGAAGCAGTCGCTGTTCGGCGATGCCCACATCCACGGCATGGAGGGCGTCCGGTTCAATACCCGGCTCAAGTCCATCACTACCCGCTGGCCCGACAGTGAGGGGTCGTCGGGCGCTCCTGTGAACTCGCTCCACTTCCCCTCCGGCGACAAGCGCTGAGGCGGGGACGACCATGCGCGCACTGGAGATCGACAACAACGGCGTAACGATCCACGTGGAGGTGGCAGGCCAGGGCAGGCCCGTGGTCCTCGTGCACGGATTCCCCGACTCGGGAGCCCTTTGGCGTCACCAGGTCCCGGCGCTGGTCGACGCAGGATTTCTCGTGATCGTGCCCGATCTGCGGGGCTTCGGCGCCTCCGGGGTCCCGCCCGAAGTGGAGGACTACTCGATCCTCTATGCAATCGGCGACATTGTCGCGGTGCTCGGCCACCTCGGCATCGACCGGGCCCATGTCGTCGGCCACGACTTCGGCGCAGCCACTGCCTGGGCCATGGCCGCGTTTCTGCCCGAGCGGGTCGACCATCTGGTCGCACTGTCGGTGGGCCAGGCCGCAGCGTTCCGTTCGGTGGGCGTTCCTCAGTTGGAGAAGTCCTGGTACATGTTCTTCTTCCAGTTCGCCGGGGTGGCCGAGGAGTGGTTGTCGGCCGATGGCTGGGCCAATTTCCGGGCCTGGTGCCATCACCCGGATGCCGACGCCATCGTGGGACGGTGGGAAGCCACCGGAACGTTGACCGCCGCCCTCAATTGGTACCGGGCCAACATCCCGCCCGACGGCTTTGTCGCCCCGCCGCTCGATCTTCCGCTGGTGGAGGCCCCGACACTCGGGGTGTGGAGCAGCGGCGACTTCGCCCTCACCGAAGAGCAGATGACCCGGTCGGGCGAGTACGTGGCCGGCCCGTGGCGCTATGAGCGAGTCGAGGGCCCCGGCCACTGGATGCAGCTTGATGCCCCGGACGAGGTCAATCGCCTGTTACTCGATTTTCTGCCTTCCTGAACCCCGCGCTCCCGGCCTGAGGCCTGATGTGGGGCTGGATCCGGCTTGTCGACCGCTAACCTCGGCCGAGTGAAGGCCCTGGCAGGAGTCCCCCACTCGTCGCGGATGGTCGATGTCGGCGGTCCCGTCCACTATCTCGACTACGGCGGTCCCGAGGGTGCGCCCATGCTGGTCGGCATCCACGGCCTGGGCGGCTCGCATCTCAATTGGGCGGCGGTGGCGCCCTATTTGATCGGCCGCAGCCACCTGGTGGCAGTCGACCTTCTCGGTCACGGGCGTACACCGACAGCCGGCCGGTCGCCCGATGTCGGCGGGCATGTCGACCTGGTGGTCGGTTTGGCGGCCGAGGTTTCGAACCGACCGGTAATTCTGATGGGCAATTCGTTGGGTGGACTTGTCGCAGCACTGTCCGCCTCGGCCGCCCCCGACCGGGTGGCCGGACTGATCCTCATCGACCCGGCCCTCCCCACCGAACGGCTCGGGATGGTCCACCCCCGGGTGCTCTCCAACTTCGTGCTGTGCTCCGTGCCGGGGGTGGGGGAGCGCTATCTGACCGCTCGCCGAAATCGCACGTCGGCGGAGCAGACCGTGCGGCGGGTCCTCAGCACTACGTGCGTCGACCCGGGCCGGGTGCCGACCGAAGTGGTCGACGCCCACATCGCCCTGACCGAGGCCGCGGACCGAGTGGCCGGCGATCGTTCCTACCTGGCCTCCGCCCGGTCGCTTTCGTGGGTGATGGCTCGATCGGGTCCGACGGTGGCCCGGATCGACGCGCTCGACCTGCCCGTGCTGCATCTCCACGGCGCTCGCGACCTCCTGGTCCCGCTCGCCGCGGCCCGTCGCATGGCCGCAGGCCGTTCGAATTGGAAACTCGAGGTGGCGCGGGACATCGGGCATGCCCCCATGCTCGAGACCCCTGCATGGACGTCGCTGCGGATCGACGAGTGGTTCGACGGTGCCGGTGCTGACGCATGGGCCCAAGCCGGGGGATCGGTCGAGCCCGAGCCGGTCATGAGCTGATCCGGCTCAGTTGACCTGGCGCTCTCGGCCCTGGCACGACGAGGCTCGAAACGGGAACTTCTGGAGTGTTCCTGAGCCCCTGGGGGTGACGGTGCATCGAGCGTCGTGACAGCTGCCCGGAGGTGGGCCGGATGGTGGAAGGTTGCTTCGCGTAATTCCGTTTGTGGTGACGGTGGTATCGGATCCGATACCGAATTCTCCAATGTGGTATCGAATCTGATACCAGGTCGACCATCATCTGAATTCTTCGACCGGGTCCTCCTGCCGCCCCGACTGTCGACCAGTCGGCCCCGAGCGCGCTCGACCCCATTCGCTAACGTTTGCCCATGACTCCTCCCCGCGTCGCCGTCGGCCCCTTCCCGTCCACCTTCGCCACCGACGCAGTGCGCGATGGCGGGGGCATCGTCGTCGACCGGGACGACCGTCCCGACAGCCTGGTGTGGCTGGACCCGGCCGACGTGGCCGGGTTGACCAACTGGTTGGCCGAGGTGCCCGACGCCCGGTGGGTCCAGCTGCCATTCGCCGGCGTGGAACGGGTGGCGGAGGCGGGTCTGCTCGACGATGAGCGAATCTGGACGTGTGCCAAGGGTGCCTATGCCGAGCCGGTGGCCGAGCACGCACTCACCCTGGCTCTGGCCGGCTTGCGTCACCTACCGGCCCGGGTGGCGGCGCGATCGTGGGGGATCCCGGCCGGTACAAGTCTTTACGACAGCAATGTGACCATCGTCGGCGGCGGCGGGATCGCCAACTCGCTCCTCAAGCAGCTCGCCCCGTTCCGGGTCGAGGCCACCGTGGTGCGGCGCCGACCCGACCCGGTGCCGGGGGCGGCCCGCACGCTGTCCGTCGATCGGCTCCACGAGGCTCTGGGAGACGCCCTGGTGGTGGTGCTCGCTTTGGCACTCACTCCCGAGACGACCGGCATCGTCGGTGCGGCTGAGTTGGCGGCCATGGACGACCGGGCATGGCTGGTCAATGTGGCCCGGGGCCGCCACGTCGATACCGGAGCTCTGGTGGCCGCTCTGCGGGACGGGGTCATCGCGGGGGCGGCGCTGGACGTCACCGATCCGGAGCCTCTTCCGGACGGACACCCGCTTTGGAACCTCGACAATTGCATTGTCACCCCGCACACTGCCGACACCATCGAGATGGTGGTGCCGTTGCTGGCTGGCCGCATCCGGAACAACGTCCGGCTCCTGGTGGCAGGGGAGCCCCTCGAGGGGCTGGTGGATGCCTCTGCCGGCTACTAGCCGGGCGAAAGGTCACCCATCGGCGTGTACCGGTAGCCGAAGCCGCGGACGGCCTCCAGGACATCTTTGTATTCGCCCTGCCACCCGAGTTTGCGGCGCAGGCGCAGGACGGTGAACTTGACCCGCTCCGGTCCGATGCCGAACGGGTCATTCCAGACCTTCTCCAGTAGCTGCTGGGTGGACAAGGCCTGGCCGGGGTGGCGGACGAACGTCTGGAGGAGCTGGAACTCGAGCTTGGTGAGGCGGACCACCGTGCCATCCACCCGCACTTCGCGGGCCGGCCCATCGACCTGGAGATTGCCGGACCGGTAGGAAGGGGGCTCCTGGACGATGACTGGGGCGGTGACGTGGCTGCGGCGAAGCAAGGCTTCGATGCGGGCGCCGAGCTCCTGGACGCCGAATGGTTTGGTGAGGTAGTCGTCGGCCCCGCCGTGGAGCCCGCGGACCTTCTCCTGCTCAAGGCCGTGGCCCGTCAGGACCAGGACCGGCACCTCGGAGAGGTCGCGGATCCGCTCGAGTACCTGCCAGCCATCCATCTCTGGCAGTCCGATGTCGAGCACTACCAGGTCAGGGCGATCTTCGAAGAAGTTGCGAAGGCCACCACGCCCGTCGCTGGCCACCACGCCCGTGCCATGCTGCCTGGCTACCACCAGCCGGACCGCCTCGGCGATGGCCGGGTCGTCCTCGATGATGAGGACACGCGTGGTCTCAGCTACCTGTTCGGCATTCAGGGCTGTGGTCATGACTGGAGCTCCTTGGTGTGCGCTTCGGAATGCGGGGTAAGGACCGTGACGTCCGACCCGCCACGGAAGGATCCGACGCCGCCAGGCATCCGTTCCTCCACTTCTGTATCGGCCGGTACAGCTCCGCCTTGAGCCTCGGGTTCGCAGCGGGTTCGGGCCGCGGCGAGCGAGGGGAGTCGGATCCTGATGGTGGTCCCCTGCCCGGGCACCGAGTCGAGCGACAGGGTCCCGCCGTGATGCACGACGATGGCCTGGACGATGGCGAGGCCCAGTCCGGATCCAGGAACGACCTCCCGGGTGGCCTCGGCTCCCCGGAAGAAGCGCCCGAATATGGCTCCTTGTTCTTCTGGCGGTATCCCGATGCCGTTGTCGGAGACCGAGACGACCACTGAGGAGGCGGACCCCGAGCTCGAGATCAGGATGCGACCGTCCGGGGGTGTGAACTTGATGGCGTTGGTGACAAGGTTGATCAGCAGGCGCTCGAGCTGGTTCTGGTCGCCCATGACGATGGCAGGGCCAGTGCTGGCCCAGGTGGTGAGGGTCAGGTCGTTGGCCTCGGCGATGGGTGCCACCAACTCACGGACCGAGTCGATGAGCGGGACCATGTCCACCGGAACCAGGGGGATGTCGGAGACGGCTGAATTGAGGTGGGAGAGGGTCAAGATGTCTTCGATGAGGATGGAGAGTCGGACACTGTTCTTCTCGATGACCTCGAGCATCTGGTCCTGGGCACCATCGGTGTCGTCGTCATCCCGTAGTAGTTCGGTGTAGGCCCGGATGCTGGTGAGCGGGGTGCGGAGCTCGTGGGAGAACGTTGACAGGAACTCACTCTTCGCCCGGTCGAGGTCCTCGAGTTGGCGGACCAGATCGAGCTGCCGCTGGTGCAACTGGGCCTGAACGATGGCGCGTCCCAAGTCGGCTGCGACCGAGTCGATGAGGGCGAGGTCATCTTCGTTCCACTCCGGTACCGGATCGATCATCCCGATGCCGAGCAGGGCGAGCGGAGTCCCGTCGGCGGCCTGCACCGGTGAGAGGACCCATGCGGCGTAGCCGGAGTCGCTGAGGAACGCCGGCTCCACGTCGACGGTCGGGGTCAGGTCGATATCGATCGTGCCGGGAAGGGACAGCGTGCCCTTGCCGGCAGCCACGCTGTCCAGGAACCGTCGTGATGGCGGCGTCAGCGTGAGTAGACGGTCGTTCACTCCCGCGATCCGCTCCGGGTGCCAGAGCACCGGTTCCTCTTCGAACTCGCCGAGTGCGGACGCCGGGTAGATGGCCACCACATCGACATCGAGTACCCGCCCTATGATGGAGGCGATGTCAGCGAGTGTCGAGGAGAGATCCGACCCTTCGACGTCAGTGGCGCCGAGGCGCGTTGCCAAGTTGTGCATGCGTTCGTGCATCTCCTGGCGCCGGCGCTGGGCGTGCTCGATCTCCTCCAGGGCGGCGACGAGGGCAGCTGTGCGCTCCTCGACGAGCTGGGCGAGCTCACCCCGTTCGCTGGTGAGTTCGCCGACAGCTTCGTCGAGGGCCCGACCGGCCCGAGCCAGGCCGAGGGCATCGTCCTCCATCCGCGAGATGGAGTGGGCGATCATGCCCGGAAGAATCAGTCCGACCGAGATGGTGAGCAAGCCGATGACGACGAAGATGTCCTTCAATACGGCCATAAGGGCTTCATTGCCCGAACCCACCAGTTTGACCGTGACCAGGTATCCGACGGCATCGAGCCCCAGGACCAGGAGCATGGCACCGGTCAGTTTGAGGTAGATCGAGCGTCCAGGTACACGGCCGCCGGACCGCTTCCGGTCCCCATGTGCCCGCCAGGCATAGGCCAGGGAGCCGGAGAAGGCCAGCGCCAACCCGAACGACACGATGGGCAGGCCGAACTGAGCGAAGCCGAGGATGGTCGCCAGCAGCCACACTGCGGCGGCGACCAAGCCGAGGAGGATCGATGAGTCGCGGGCCCGATAGCTCCGAGGCCGGTCGGGATCGTTGCGCCGGAGCAACCATACGGCGACGCTCGGCAGTGCGATGCCGATGAGGTAGGTCAGGTTGGCGGCAGCCACCAGCGCGATGGGATCGCCCGCCAGGAGGAAGATGACCGATGCGGCGGCGGTCACCAGAATGGCGATCACCGGAGCATCGGTTCGCCGGCTCCGGAAGCCGACGATCCGGGGGAGCAGACCGTCTTCGGACAGCTGGGACAGCGTCCGCGACGCACCCGACAACGGCTGCAGGGTCCCGCAGGACATGTTGAAGATGACGAATCCGACCGCCGCCGACTTGGCCAGGCTGCCCAACACGGGGGCGAATGTCGGGCCGATGACGCCGGCCAGGTTGCCCTCCAGCGGGCCGGCGTTGAACATCCCCAGCCACACGACCGGGAGCAGCACGAAGAAGACGCTGGCCATGCCGCCGCTGACCCACATCGCCCTCGGTTGATCGACGGCCGGATCCTTCATCTCGCCGATGTGGCAGGCCGCGGCTTCGAGGGCGGGGGCGGCGAAGCCGATCAGGTACAGACCGGTCATGACGCTGGTGAGATGACCGAAGGCTCCGCCGAAGGGTGAGTTGAGGTGGAAGTCCAGCGCCCGGTGCCAGTCGACGTGGCCGAACAACACCGGTATCAATCCCGAGCACAGGGCCAGCAGGAAGGCGATGCCGGCGATCGGTTTGGCTACCCGTACCGCCCACTTGAGGCCGCACAGGTTGACGGCGGTGAAGATCACCACGATCAAGGTCGCCAGCAGCCTGACCGACGTGTGGGGCAGGTACCACTGGTGGATGGCTTGGGCGGAGACGATTGCGGTGAGGCCGCAGGTGGGCACCCAGCCCCACCAGTAGCAGACGCCCGTCAGGTTGGCGAGGACGGCGCTGTAGGGCCGAAAGGCCTCGGCGCAGGTAGCGGCGATGCCGCCAACCCGATTGGGGAACATGCAGGACAGTTCGATCCAACCCGGAGTGGCCATGTAGCTGAGCACGAGACCCACAGCCAGGAGCGGGATGGCCATGGTGCCCTGGGCGACCAGTAGGGCCCCGATGAGGAAGAGCGACTGGTTCGATCCGCCCAGAGCCAGTGCGCTGGCCCCCACCCAGGAGATCGCTCGGGGGTGGGGGAGGAATCCATCAGGTGTCCTGGGTGGGGCACCGGAGGTGGGCGGGAAGGCGTCAGGCACCCAAGGCGTATCGGCCGGGCCCAAGGGAGCCTTGAGGCAGGCAGGTGGGCGAGATCAGTGGGCTGGCGGGTCGGTTGGGTTTGTCATGACCGTCACACCCAAATGTAACGATGCGCGTCCGAGACACCGATCCGATCACTAAACAATGGAGGCAGCATCGTGATGCACGACCCGGCCAATCACCACCCGGACCGACGTGTCCCGTCCAGCGTGACCGGCCGGGGACCTGGCCCCGGCCCCGGCACGAGCGTGGTTGTGCCGCTGACCCTGAAGCGCCCCGGGTCGGCACCCCTCCTCCCCGATGTAGTCGCCTCTGGCCCCAGCGACGGTTCGTTCACCATCGATTGTGCCGACTGCGCACACCGTGACACCCGAGTGTGCGAGGAGTGTGTGGTCTCGTTCATCGTGGGTCGGGAGCCCGAGGATGCTCTGGTCGTCGATGCCGACGAAGCTCGGGCCGTGCGCCTCCTGGAGCGGGCGGGACTGCTGCCCGGTGTCCGGCATGAGGCCCAGGCCGGCGGCCTGTAGTGCGCAAGGCCAGCGGCCTGTAGTGCGCAAGGCCAGCCGCCGGTCGGCGGCGATCGGTCCCGCGTCGGCTCCGGGTCGTGCAACCATGGGATGTGCCCCGTCCCGTGGTGACCGACCCGCCGGTCATGACCATTGCGGAGCGCGCCCGCCTCGGGGGTGACCTGACGGCTATCGGAGCCGCTGCAGGTCTGGCCGCCGTGGGGATCGCCGGGGCCGGAACGTTCGACCACACCCGCCATGACCTGGAATCGCGCCGGCGGGACGGTCTTCATGGGGGAATGCAGTTCACCTTCCGGAACCCGCAGCGCTCGACCGATCCTGGTCAGTTGCTGGTCGGTGCTCAGTCACTGGTCGTGGGGGCCTGGGGCTACCGTCGACGGGACGACGAGAGTCCCGTCGACGTCGTCGTCGAAGCCAGCGCCCGCGACCGGCCAGACCGTGCTCGGCCGACGGGCAGCGTGGCCCGCTACGCCCGATCGGACCACTATGCCCCCCTGCGGGCCGCACTGGGCAAAATGGCCGACCTCCTGGTGGCTGAGGGGTGGCAGGCACGGGTAGTGGTTGACGACAACGCCCTGGTCGACCGGGCGGCCGCCCAACGGGCCGGTCTGGGTTGGTTTGGTCGCAATACCCTGTTGCTCCTTCCCGGACTGGGTTCCTGGTTCGTGCTCGGCTCGGTAGTCACTGATGCCCCGCTCGACCCCACGCCACCCTCCGGCGCGTCGGACCATGCCGAAGGATGCGGAACATGTCGACGCTGCGTGGTGGCGTGCCCGACCGGTGCGCTAGTGGCCGACGGGGTCCTCGACGCCCGACGGTGCCTGGCCTGGTTGGTTCAGGCCCCGGGGACGTTTCCGATCGAGTTCCGTGAGGCGCTCGGCGACCGGATCTACGGGTGTGACGACTGCCAGCTGGCCTGTCCGATCAACCGGACGGCGGAACGCCACCATCCGCCCGGACCGCCCGAGGCCGAATCGTTGGCCGCCGTTGACCTGCTCGATCTCCTAGCGGCCTCCGACCAGGCACTTCTGGAGGCCCACGGCCGGTGGTACATCGCCAACCGCGACCCACGCCACCTGCGGCGCAATGCCCTCGTGGCCCTGGGCAACGTGGGGGACGGCGCCGACCCGGCTACCGCTGCAGTGCTTGCCGGCTACGCCGATGGCGACGACGAGATGCTGGCCGAGCATGCCGGTTGGGCGGCCCGCCGCCTCGGTCGGGACGATCTCGGAGGCGGGCACGGTTCTTCTGGAGGCAGGCCATGACCCACCTCTTGGTGACCAACGACTTTCCCCCAAAGGTGGGAGGAATCCAGGTCTACCTGTGGGAGCTCTGGCGACGCCTCGACCCGTCCTCATTCGCGGTGCTGACCGCTTCGTCCCATCCCTCGGCCGCTGCCTTCGACGCCGAGCAAGCCGAACGGGGCATCCGCATCGAGCGGACGCGGCAACGGGTACTGGCCCCAACGCCTGGCCTCGTCCGGCGCATCCGTGAGATGGCCGAACGGGTGGGTGCTGACATGGTGGTCCTCGACCCTGCCTTTCCCTTGGGCCTGGTCGGACCCCAG
The DNA here is from genome assembly GCA_043784065.1 of Acidimicrobiaceae bacterium. Taxonomy (GTDB): domain Bacteria; phylum Actinomycetota; class Acidimicrobiia; order Acidimicrobiales; family RAAP-2; genus Bog-756. The sequence goes on along the minus strand of JAYVYR010000274.1, from coordinate 15,400 downwards.
CTCGGCATGCCGTACGCCGTGATTCTGCACGGAGCCGAAGTGGCCATTCCGGGCCGGCTACCGCTCAGTCGGCCGTTGCTGGCCCACGTCGTGCGCAACTCGTCCCTGCTGGTGTCGGCCGGAGGGTATCCGGCTGCCGAAGCTCGCCGGGCTGTGCGGGGTCGGAACATGCCGCCGGTGGTCGAGGTCCCTCCGGGGGTGGACCTCGAGCGGTTCACTCCGCTGGACGTCAGCGTGCGGGCCCGGGCCCGCATCGACCTTGGACTTCCCGCTGCAGGTCCCTTGGTGGTGAGCGTCAGCCGGTTGGTGCCCCGCAAAGGGATGGATGTGCTGGTCGACGCCTCAGTGATCCTGGCGGAGCGGTATCCGGATCTGACGGTGGCCATCGCCGGGAGAGGGCGCGACGCCGAGCGTGTAGCGGGCCACGTGGCCGAGACGGGGGCTCCGGTGCGCCTCCTCGGCGGGGTATCGGACGAGGACCTGCCCCGTCTGGTGGGGGCAGCCGATGTCTTCGCCATGTTGTGCCGCAATCGGTGGCTGGGACTGGAGCAGGAAGGGTTCGGCATTGTCTTTCTGGAGGCGGCGGCGGCCGGCGTGGTCCAGGTGGCCGGCGCCTCCGGCGGGGCAGGCGAGGCCGTGGAGGACGGGGTGACCGGTGTCGTGGTCCAGCGCCCCACGGAGGCGAGCGACGTGGCCCGGGCCATCGCCGGCCTGCTGGCCGACCCGGATCGGCGCTCGTCGATGGGAGCGGCGGCACGCCGGAGGGCCGAGGCATCCTTCGACTATGACCTACTCGCCCCTAGGCTGGCGCAGTCCCTCGGCGATGGGGGAGGCTGACGCCATGCTGGCTGCAGCCGACGATTCGAGGAGGAGGACCGATCGTGGCGGAACAAGCCACTGAGCGGATGGTCGTGTCGGCTGATCCGGCACGCTGTTTCGAAATCAGTGCCGATATCGCCAGCTATCCGACGTGGGCCGCCGACATCAAGGCGGTCACGGTCGACGAGCGCGACCCAGAGGGCCGGCCCAGCGTGGTCACCTTCCGGGCTGCCGCCTTCGGGCGCAGCACCAGCTACACCTTGACCTACGACTACTCCGAGGCGCCGAGGGTCCTGGCCTGGGTGGAGACCGATGGCGACATCACCTCCAAGCTCGATGGCCGCTACGTCTTTTCCGCCACCCCGGACGGCGGGACCGAGGTCACGTACCACCTCGAGGTGGAATTGAAAGTGCCGCTGCCCGGATTCATCAAGATGCGAGCCCAGAGCCGAATCATGTCGATCGCCCTCCGAGACCTGAAGGCCCGGGTCGAGGCAACAGCGTGACCTTCCGGTGAAGATCGGCGTCACCCTTCCGCAGTTCCGCGACGAGGCGGATACCGCGCTAGCGGCGGCCGTGAAGGCCGAAGAGCTGGGCGTCGACGGTGTCTTCGTCTTCGACCACTTGTGGCCGATGGGTCAACCAGGTCGCCCGGCGATCTCCTCAGGACCCCTGTTGGGTGCTCTGGCCGCCTCCACGTCCACGATCCATATCGGTACGCTGGTTGCCCGGATCGGCCTGCTGCCCGACAACGTGCTGATCGACGTCCTGTGCGGGGTGGATGCGCTCAGCGGTGGGCGCTTGGTGGCCGGCATCGGCACCGGGGACAAGCTCAGCCGGGAGGAGAACGAGGCCTACGGCATTCCCTTCGAGGTTGCCGACATCAGGCGCCAGCGGCTTGCATCGGTGGCCACAGCTGTCGTAGGGGCGGGCATTCCCGTATGGGTGGGAGGCGGACGGCCGGAAATGGTTGCTCTGGCCCGGGCCTCCGGTGCAGCGGTCAACGTGTGGCAGGTGGGAGCCGGGCAGGTGGCGACGCTGGTGGATCAAGGTATCGAGGTGACCTGGGGTGGTCCGGTGGGGGACACCGTGTCCGATGCCACGGCCACACTCGCCGCAGTGGCGGCGGCGGGGGCCACGTGGGCGGTCTGCGCCTGGCCGGACTCGCTCGAGGTGGTCGTCGAGGCTGCCGCCGCGTTGCACTAGCGGCGGCTTACCTACCGGCTTGGTCGGAGCCTGTCCGGAGCCTGTCCAGAGCGTCGGAGGCGCGGCGGTAACGTGGTGTATGGAATTCCGTAGGATCAATGGGTTGCCGCCGTATGTGTTCGCCACCATGAACGACCTGAAGGCAGCCGCCCGCCACGACGGGCGGGACGTCATCGACATGGGATTCGGCAATCCTGACCTCCCCTCACCCGATGTCGCCGTAGAGAAGCTGGCCGAGGCGGCACGTAACCCTCGCAACCACCGGTACTCGGCCAGTCGGGGCATCCCGAAGATCCGCAAGGCCATCTGTGATCTGTACCTGCGCAAGTTCGACGTCGAGCTCGACCCCGAGACCGAGGTGGTTACCACCATCGGTGCCAAGGAGGGTTTGTCCCATCTGATGTGGGTGTTGGCCGGCCCGGGCGACACCGCCCTGGTGCCGTCGCCGTCGTACCCGATCCACATCTACGCGCCCCTGTTTGCCGGGGCCGACATCCGCCATGTCCGGCTCGACACGCCGGCTGACGCTGGAGTGGCCAGCGCCGAGGGCGGCGCCGCATTCTTCGACAACCTGATGGAGGCATGGGAGTCGGCGTGGCCCAAGCCTCGTGTAGTCGTCCTCTCGTTCCCGCACAACCCGACGACCGAGTGTGTCGACCTGGCGTGGATGACACGGATCGTGGAGTTCGCCAAAGAACACGAGATCGTGCTGGTCCATGATTTCGCCTACGCCGACATCGCCTTTGACGGTTATACGCCTCCGTCCATCCTCCAGGTGCCCGGGGCCAAGGACGTGGCCGTCGAGCTCTACACAATGACCAAGTCGTTCTCGATGGCCGGCTGGCGCGTCGGATTCATGGTCGGCAATTCGGAAATTGTCCAGGCGCTCACCAAGTTGAAGAGCTATCTCGACTACGGCACGTTCCAGCCGATCCAGATCGCGGCCATCGTCGCCATGAACGAGGCCCCCGACTATCCGAAGCAGATCAACGAGGTCTACCAGTCCCGCCGGGACGCGCTGTGCGACGGGCTCCATCGGATCGGGTGGGAGGTCGCCCCGCCACGGGGCACAATGTTCGTGTGGGCTCCGATCCCAGAGCCCTACCAGGAGATGGGCTCACTCGAGTTCGCCAAATTTCTGATTGAGGAGGCTGACGTGGCCACCTCACCTGGGGTGGGCTTCGGTCCGGGGGGCGACGGCCACGTGCGCTTCGCCTTGATCGAGAACGAGCAGAGGATCGGCCAGAGCGTGCGCGGTATGCGCAAGGCCCTCACCCGCCTGACGACCGGCTGACATTGCCCTGCGGCCCGCTTCCCCCGGCCACTGCCCAGTGCCACTGCCCAGTGCCACTGGCCCGCGGTGGCCGGCATCAGCGCCTGGCCGTTACCACTTCGGCGCCTCCGAAGGTGGCCTGCATCTGAGCGGCCGACGACGAGAACAGTGCCCGTTTGGGAAGGCCGAGCGAGCGAAGCTCGTCGGCCATCGGGTGTTCGCCCAGCACCAGGGTGGCCCCGCCAGGCCGGCCGGCGACTCCTTCGGCCGACATCTTCCATTGGGTTCGCCGCAGCACTCCGTCGCGGAATGAGTAGCTCGGGGGAGCTTGGGACGGCAGCTTGACCGGGCCGCCTCCGGCCAGGGTCAGGGTCAGTACGTGGCTCCCGTCGTCGACTAGGCGCACGGTGGTGCCGGATCCTGACCGGCGGTCACCCGGCTCGCACTCGTCGATATCGATGGTCGTGATCCATTTCGGGTAGCCCCAGATGTCGCGGCCGGCAGCACAGGTGAACTCTCGGTCGACCGGTAACCGGTGGATGTAGGCACCGATGGCGCCCGTGCCGAACTCGCGCAGACGGTCCAGAACGGACGGGTTCGGCGGTGCGTCATGGGGACGGACAACGAAACTGACGGCCACCTCGTGGTAACTGTCGCGGTCGGTGTCGTCGTAGCGGCATGCAGCCAGGGCCATCAGCGCCTTGCCTGGCAACGGGCCGGTCACCTCGAGTCCGGTCGGGTCGACGATGCGCTGGGCCGCTTTGGCTGGCACCAGGTACCGGACGCCCCACTGGGCTGCCTTGCGTACCTCCACGGGAAGGCCGATCGTCCGGCCCAGGATGTGCCACGGGCCTGCATCGGACCGGGTGTGGGACAGGGTGTCAGGGGTGTCGTCGGGCGTCGGTGACGTGGGGGAAGGGGTGGTGGCCGAGGTCATCAGTGCAGTACAGCTCAGGCACGGATACCGTGGCCCTGTGGCCTATTGGATCATGAAGGCAATCATCACCCCGTTCCTCTACCTGCTCTGGCGGGTGAAGGTCGAGGGCCGCGAGCACATACCGGTCGACGGGCCGCTGATCCTGGCCGCCAACCATCAGTCGTTCTGCGACTCGTTCTTCCTCCCCCTGGTCATCCGGCGCAAGGTCACGTACGTTGCCAAGGCCGAGTACTTCGACAGTTGGAAGACGGCCTGGTTCTTCCGGGCGGCCGGCCAGATCCCGATGAACCGGAGCGGGGGTGACGCTTCGCAGCGGGCGCTCGACACCGCCGCGACGGTGCTGCAGTCGGGCGGTGTACTCGCCATCTACCCCGAGGGCACCCGGGCACCCGACGTCCGCCTGCACAAGGGGAAGACCGGCGTTGCCCGACTGAGTGTCGGTTGCGACGTTCCCGTGATCCCTGTGGGTATCCTCGGCACCCGCAAGGTCCAGCCCCCGGGATCCATGTTCATGCGTCCGTTCCACTCGATCACCGTGCGCTTCGGCCCGCGTGTCAGCTATGGGACGCAAGGCGGACAGGTCACGACCGGCCGGAACCAACCGGGTACGACCGCTGGCGACGGAGCCCCGGGCGATGCCAGCCGAGCGAACCTACGAGCCCTGACTGATGCCTTGATGGCGGACATCGCCGGCTTGTCCGGCCAGGAATACGTCGACGAGTACGCCAGCCGCAAGCGGAAGGCCCCGGATAACGGCGGCGTCGCCCCGGCCCCGGCGACGGGTTCGTAACCAGGCCGAAACCGTGCCGACACATTCCCCATCTACCCTGGCGCCGTGCCGAACTATCTGATCCGCGTCCAGCTGCCCGACCGACCTGGCGCCCTCGGTGCGGTGGCCAGCCGAATCGGCTCCGTTGGGGGTGACGTGGTCTCCATCGACATCCTCCAGCGCGACAACGGCGCCGTCGTCGACGAGCTCGGGGTCGGCCTTGCCGGCAACCACCTGCTCGGCCTGCTTCGTGATGAGATCCTGGAGGTCGACGGGGTCATCATCGAATCGCTACGTGCCGTCGAAGGTCCGCTGCCCGACCGGCATGCCGAGTTGCTCGACATCGCCACCGAATTGTTCGTCCAGTCGTCGCCTGAGGCGCTGCTGGACCACTTGGCGGAACGTGTGCGGCGCAGCCTGGCTGCCGACTTCACCGCTGTCATCGACGCCGACACCACACGGGTGACGGCCCGCCACGGCGACGCACCGACCGATGACCAACTGCGGGCAATGGCCCTGTGGGCGGTCGCCCCGTTGTCGTCGCCCGTGGGCGCAGATGAGATCGGCACCGGCAGCCCTGACGAGAGTCCGGGGGTGGCCGCGGCGGAGATGGTGCGGGCCGGTGTGGTGCTGGTGGTAGGGCGGGCTGCCCCGGTGCTCCGGTCCCGGGAGCGGCAGTGGATCGCCATCATGGCCGAACTGGCCGACCACGGTTGGCGCGAACTGGCCTGAGCTTTCGGCCAGATCAGTCGGCCAGATCAGTCGGCCAAATCAGGTGCCGCCTAGTGCCCAACCCTGCGACCGCTCGACCGATCGCACCCAGGCCTCGTGGGCCAGGTCGGCTACGGCCTCGTCAGCGCGGGGAACGAATGATGCCTCCTCGACCCATAGGGCGGAAAGATCGTCGAGCGACCCCCATACGCCTTCGGCCAAGCCGGCCATGGTGGCGGCGCCGATGGCGGTGGTCTCGACCGACTGGGGCCGGACAACCTCGAGTCGAGCCTGGTCGGCAAGGTGCTGGAGCAGCAGACCCATGACGGCGGCTCCGCCATCGACCCGGACCAGCGAAGGTGCGGTACCGGTAGCCGCCATGGTGTCCAGCACGTCTCTGACCTGGAAGCCCATGGCTTCGATCATGGCCCGGGCCAAGTGGGCCCGACCGATACCCCGACTGAGCCCGGTGATGGTGCCGCGGGCATCTGGATCCCAATGAGGGCTGCCCAACCCGGTGAAGGCGGGCACCAGCACGACGCCCTCGGATGATTCGACGGTACGGGCGAGTGGCTCGAGATCGGCCGATTCGGCAATGATGGCCAGACCGTCCCGTAGCCACTGCACACCGGCCCCGGACACGAAGACGGATCCTTCGACGGCGTAGGCCAGCGAGGAGCGCCCCGCTCTCGGCCCCCCGTCGGCACCGATGGCGATGTCGCCGTCGGTGCCCAGATCCCAAGCGATGGTGGTGATCAGGCCATCTATGGGATCGGGGCAGGTGCCACCAACATTCATGAGCGTGAAGCTGCCGGTGCCGAAGGTGGTCTTGGTCATACCCCGGTCGAAGCAGGCTTGGCCGAACAGTGCGGCGTGCTGGTCGCCGACCATGGCACTGACTGGCACTCCGGCCAGTGCCGACCCGCTCCCCAGGGCGGTGGCCGCAACCTTCCCGAATCGGCCACACGACGGGCGTACCTCGGGCAGGGCGGTTACCGGGATGTGGAACAGGTCGCACAACTCGGCCGACCAGCGACGGACCACGATGTCGAAGAGCATGGTTCGCGAGGCGTTGGTGGCGTCGGTGGCAAGCACACCGCCGTCTCTCCCGCCGGTCAAGTTCCACAAGATCCAGGAATCGACGGTGGCCATGGCCAACTCGGGGCCCCAGGGAACGCCACCCTCTTCGAGTAGCCACTGCATCTTCGAGGCCGAGAAGTAGGGATCGAGGACAAGTCCGGTCTGTTCTCGCACCAGCGGGAGATGGCCGGATTCCTGGAGCTGGGCGCAGTGCTCAGCCGTGCGCCGGTCCTGCCAGACAAGGGCACGATGGAGTGGGGCGCCGGAAGTTCGGTTCCAAGCCACCACCGTCTCCCGCTGGTTGGTGACGCCGATGGAACGCGCGACCCGCCTGGAGTCGCCTAGTCGGCCTGATACTTCGGCCAGCGTCTCGCGCACCAGGCGCCAGATCTCGTCCGGGTCGTGCTCGACCCATCCCGGCCGGGGGAAGTACTGGGTAAGTTCCCGATAGGCGATGTCGACAACTCGGGCCTGGTCGTCGACCACGAGGGATCGGATGCCGGTGGTGCCGGCGTCGATGGCGATGCTGACAGGAGACGTGGTGGCCACAAGGAGGACTGTAGCGAGGTGACACGTCGGGAGAGCGGAGCCGGTTTCGTGCCTGGGGGGGTGCTAGCGGTCAGCAATCATTTGCAAACCTTCGCGAACGCCCTCCGAGCAGGGGATATGCGACGCGAATCTGACTCGATCTGGCCGGCATTCGTTGACAGGAGCGTAATTACACTGCTGTAATAGACCCACTATCTCGTACCTCGGGGGAGGGAAAACCACAATATCTTGTGTCTCCGTCGCATTTCTCGCTCTTCGAGGCAGGAGTACGATGGCAAAGGGCCCGGGCGGCCGGGCGGGTCGGAACTGGCGGACTTCCCGGTAGTTGCGACCTCTGGATGGTGTAGGAACGACCGTTTGGGTACCGGAGAAGGATGCACCGGTGGTCTCCACCAGGGCAGGTGAATTGCAGCACAGGCAGTAGAGGCAGTACCTCAGTACGCAGCATCTCCGACGACACACTTCGCCATAGGCATCACCGCAAGTACGCACCGCACCACAGACGACGAACGAAAGAGGTCCACCCCATGGCCATCGCACCGCAGCGAGTCGGCATCGGCATCCGCCGCCACTTCACCACCACCGGCACCCACCCCTACGACGACATCGTCTGGGAACGTCGCGATGCCAGGATCACCAACTACCGGGACGGCTCGGTCGCCTTCGAGCAGCTCGACGTCGAGGTACCCAAGGGCTGGAGCCTCAACGCGACCAACATCCTCACGCAGAAGTACTTCCGGGGGACCCCCGGCACGATCGAGCGTGAGTCGTCGCTGCGCCAGGTGGCCGACCGGGTGGTCGACACCATCACCTCGTGGGGCATCAAGGACGGCTACTTCGTCGACGACGAGGAGGCCGAAGCGTTCACCGCCGAACTCAAGCACCTGATCGTCCATCAGATGGCGGCTTTCAACTCGCCGGTGTGGTTCAACATCGGTGTGGCCGGCGTGCCCCAGCAGGGTTCGGCCTGCTTCATCCTGGCCGTCGAGGACACCATGGATTCGATCCTCAACTGGTACACAGAAGAGGGAGTGATCTTCAAGGGCGGCTCCGGAGCGGGCGTGAACCTCTCCCGCATCCGCTCTTCTCACGAGTTCCTGAAGGGTGGCGGCACTGCGTCGGGCCCAGTCAGCTTCATGCGTGGCGCCGATTCCTCAGCCGGAACCATCAAGTCGGGCGGCAAGACCCGCCGGGCCGCCAAGATGGTTATCCTCGACGCAGATCACCCGGACATCGAGGACTTCATCTGGTGCAAAGCGACCGAGGAACGCAAAGCACGCGTCCTGCGCGACGCCGGCTTCGATATGGACCTCGACGGCAAGGATGCCATCAGCCTGCAGTACCAGAACGCCAACAACTCAGTCCGCGTCACCGACGACTTCATGCAGGCTGTCATCGATGGCTCTGACTGGAATCTGGTGACCCGTGGCGAAGGTGCGACGGTGCGCACCGTGCCGGCCCGCGATCTCTTCCGCCAGTTCGCCCAGGCGGCCTGGGAGTGCGCCGACCCCGGAATGCAGTTCGACACCACGATCAACAAGTGGCACACCGCCTCCAACACCGGTCGGATCAATGGATCGAACCCGTGTTCGGAGTACATGCACCTCGACAACTCGGCGTGCAACCTCGCCAGCCTCAACCTGATGAAGTTCCTCCACGACGATTCGTCGTTCGATGTCGAAGGATTCCGCTCCGCCATCGAGGTCATCTTCACCGCTCAGGAGATCATCGTGGGCAACGCCGACTACCCCACCGACAAGATCGCCGAGAACTCGCGGCGCTTCCGGGAGTTGGGGATCGGCTACGCCAATATCGGCGCCCTCCTGATGGCTCAGGGCCTGCCCTACGACTCGGACCAGGGTCGGGCGTGGGCCGGTGCCATCACCGCTCTCATGACCGGACATGCCTATGCCACGTCGGCCCGGACGGCCGCCCGCATGGGCCCCTTCGCCGGTTACCACGAGAACGTCGAGCCGATGACGGACGTGCTCAAGATGCATCGTGACGCTGTCGCCACGATCGACGAGGAGCAGGTCCCGACCGACATCCTGTCGGCCGCTCAAGAGGCATGGGACCTGGCCGTCGAGCTCGGCGAGCAGTACGGCGTGCGTAATTCGCAGGCGAGCGTGTTGGCCCCGACTGGGACCATCGGCCTGTTGATGGACTGCGACACCACCGGCGTCGAGCCCGACCTCGGGCTGGTGAAGACCAAGAAGCTGGTGGGCGGCGGCACCATGTCGATCGTCAACCAGACGGTGCCCCGTGCGCTGACCCGGCTGGGCTACTCGCCCGACCAGGTCGATGAGATCATCACCTATATCGACGTACACAAATCGATCGTCGGCGCCCCGTACCTGACGAGTGAGCATCTGGCGGTGTTCGCCTGCTCGATGGGCGACAACACCATCCACTACCTCGGCCACATACGGATGATGGGTGCGGTCCAACCATTCATCTCGGGCGCCATCTCGAAGACGGTGAACCTGCCCGAGGACGTGTCGGTGGAGGATGTTGAGCAGCTGCACATCGATGCGTGGCAGCTCGGCATCAAGGCCGTGGCCATCTACCGCGACAACTGCAAAGTGGCCCAACCGCTGTCGACCACCAAGAAGGACGGGGCTGAAGGCGACCTGGTGACAACGGAGCCGGTGGCCGGGTCCGAGGCCGAGGCCCACGCCCGCGACCTGACTTCCAAGATCGCCGAGCTCGAGGCCGCACTGGTACACGAGCGAGGTCGCACTCAAGAGACGCTGCTGGTCGGTGCGGTGCGCGAGCGCCTACCCCGTCGCCGCAAGTCGTCCACCTTCTCCTTCCGGGTGGCCGACTGCGAGGGTTACGTCACTGTGGGCGAGTATGAGGATGGCCGCCCGGGCGAGGTGTTCATGAAGGTGTCGAAGCAGGGTTCGACTCTGGCCGGCATCATGGACGCATTCTCCATTTCGGTCAGCCTCGGCCTGCAGCATGGCGTGCCACTGTCGACCTACGTCCGCAAGTACGCCAACATGCGGTTCGAGCCGGCCGGCATTACCGACGACCCGGACCTCCGCATCGCCACCAGCCTGGTCGACTACATCTTCCGTCGGCTGGCTGTGGACTACCTGCCCTACGACGAGCGGGCCGAACTCGGCATCCTGTCCACTGCAGAGCGGATGCAGCCGACCCTGCCCGGCGTCGAGGAGACGGCCACGCCGTCATCTGGCGTCGTCGAGGTCGAGTCGGTCGACCCGACTATCACGATGGTGGTGGAGGGCAGCGCCCCCACGGTTGCGCCGGCTGCGTCTGCGGCTGCCCCTCCGGTGCCTGTCCTCATCTTCCGGGCCGAACAGCGGGATGCTCCGATGTGTTACCAGTGCGGCAACTCGATGCAGCGGGCGGGCTCCTGCTACGTCTGCTCGAGCTGCGGGGCGACCAGCGGCTGCAGCTGATGTGCAGGGGCGTTCGGTCAACACGGACAAGATCGCGGATTGACACCAGAGCCGCAGATGGTGCCGGAGCCTTCGCCAACTCGGGCAAGCAGACGCCCCGCCCATGTCGGCCGTCATCGCCCTGGGCAACCTCCTGACAGAGTCTGAGAAACTCGCCCTGCCGGTGGAGGCCCGCCAGGCTGCCCGATTCTCCGGGAACGGTTGATCGGGGGGCACCATGGTCACCTCTTGACCTGGACATCACTCCGCCCGACCACCATTCGAACCAATCATAAGGAGCAGACATGAAGATCGGAATCGTCGGAGCCGGAAACATCGGTGGGACGCTCACCCGACGGCTCACGAGCCTCGGCCACGACGTGTCGGTGGCGAACTCGCGGGGTCCAGAGACGTTGGCGGACATTGCAGCGGAGACAGGTGCCTCGGCCGTGCCGGCTTCCCATGCGGCCCGAGATGCCGACATCGTCATCGTGACCGTGCCCCAGAAGTCGGTGCCGGATCTCCCGGAGGGGCTGCTCGACGGTGCCGCAGCCGACGTCGTCGTCGTCGACACGGGCAACTACTACCCCCAGCAGCGCGACGGTCGCATCCAGGAGATCGAGGACGGCATGACCGAGAGCCGGTGGGTGGAACAGCAGCTCGGTGTGTCCGTGGTGAAGGCATTCAACGGGATCCAGGCGGAGCACCTGCTCACCCTCGGCCGGCCCTCCGGGACGGCCGGCCGCATCGCGCTGCCGATCGCCGGGGACGATGCTGCAGCCAAGGCGGTCGTCATGGACCTGGTGGATGCGCTGGGCTTCGACCCTGTCGACGGTGGAGGCCTCGACGACTCGTGGCGCCAGCAACCGGGCAGCCCCGTCTACGGCGCCGACTTCGACGCCGACCGTGTGACGGGGGCCTTGGCCCGGGCGACGCCGGAGCGCGCACCGGATTGGCGGGCGTGATCGATCCGGTGCCGGAGCCCAAGGTGTAGCGGCCCTCTCCTAGCAGTCCACGCGGCCCGGACGGCAGGCCATGACGGCCGCGGCGATCGGTGGTTCTTGAGCGACCGGCGGCCGGGATGGGTCGCCATGGACATGTCCGGACGCCGGGGGCGGAGGCTGGTGGTGGAGGCAACCGGGTGCGCCCGATCTCCGATGAAGTCACAATACTTGAGCAGTCACTCAACTCGGAGGTGCACCATGGAAGTCAAGGCGCCATCCGGTCGCTCACGGAAGACCCGAAAGGGTGACGAGACGCGCCATGCCCTGGTCGACGCGGCGACGACGACCTTGAAGGAGTTGGGGTTCGCCGGCGCGAGCGCCAGGGTCATCGCCGCCCGGGCTGGGGTGCACCAGGGGCTGATCTTCTACCACTTCGACTCAGTGATGAATCTCCTGCTCGCATCCCTCGATTCCGTCAGTGAGACTCGTGCGGCCTGCTACGGCGAGGCTGTCGCCGGAGTGACCACACCGGTCCAGCTGGTCGACGTGGCAGCGTCGATCTTCCGGGAGGACCTCGAATCCGGCCACGTCGCCGTCCTGGTGGCCATGATGGCCGGAGTTCAATCGACCCCCGGACTCGGAGCGGAAATCGCCAAACGGATTGCGCCGTGGACGGCGTTCGCTCGCGGCGCCATCTCCTCGGCCCTCGACGGATCACCTCTGGGATCGGTGCTTCCGCCGGACGAAGTCGCCTTCGCTGTCGTCGCCCTGTACGTCGGGATCGAGATGCTGAGCGAGCTGGATGGCGACCGGGCTCCGGCCGAGGCGCTCTTCTCGAGGGCCGGGACACTTGCTGGACTAGTCACGGCCTTCGGTGGCCCCGTGGTCGCAGCTCATGGAGCCGAAGTCGGCTCGTGACAGCTCCGGATGGGGCCGGGGGGCATGGTGGCCCTCCTCGGCTTCATGACCATCGGCATGTTCGTGGCTCCATTCGCCGGCATCTGCATGATCCTGGCTCTGCCCATCAGACGTGCGCCTTCTGTTGGCGGCGGATCGCCGGACGCCCCAGCCGGTTGGTATGGGAATCCATCCGGACGATCCCAGTGGCACTTCTGGGACGGGCGGGTGTGGACCGGTTTCACTGCCGACAGCGACCAGGCCGGGGTCGGGTCGCTCGGCTGACGATCGCCCCCTTGGACTAGGTACCGGGCAGAGCCGAGGGAGATGCCTGACCGCAGTTGGTCGCGGCCGGCACTTGTCGGAATCGTGCGTCGATCCATGCCGGCACGCTCGACGGAGCAGTGGCCGAATGACGGTTGACGTCGGGCTCTTGGCGGCATCCAACCGGTGCGGTCATCGGTGCCCCCGATGATGGCGACAGGATGTCGAGCCTCCTAGAACCAGTGCAGCCACGGATGTCCACTCCGCCAGACGATGACAGTCACCTTGCCGATCACGTTGGACTTGGGAACGGTTCCCCAGTAGCGGCTGTCCGACGAGTCGCCTCGGCAATCACCCATCACGAAGTACTGGTCGGCTGGGATGGTCTGGGTGTGGATGTTGGCCACCGCCTGCTGGCAGAAGCCGATAAGCGTGGGGAGCCACGGCTGAGCGATGGGCTTGCCATTGATGAAGATGGTGTCTCCCGACGAAGCGATCGACTCTCCCGGAAGTCCGATCACGCGCTTCACCAGCACGGGGTACTCCAAATTGGAGTCGCCGGGTGCACGGTTGAACACGACGATGTCGCCACGGTGCATCGTCGAATACAGCTTGTTTACGATCACTCGATCGCCGGGTTGGAGGGTGGGGGACATCGACGGCGATGGGATGAAGTAGGACTGGGCGGCGTAGGCCCGGGTACCCGTCGTGATGAGCAGGATGATCGAAAGGAATGCCAGAAGGCTCAGAAATCGGCGCACCAGGTACCTGGTGCGTGAACTCGGTTGCATCGGGCAAGGATAGATCTTGGGAGCGAGGACAACGCCGCGTCCGATGCTGTCGCGGCCGAGTCGGTCAAACCGGACGACGTGGCGTCCGGTTTGACCGACACACTGGCTACCGTGGCGCCATGACCGTCAATCGGGACACCGACATCTCTTTTCTAGCGGCCCAGCGGGCGATGACCGCGTGGTACGACGCCGTGGTGCCGCTGCTGATGCAGTACGGGTTGATACCCAACCTTTCGCCGGCCTACGACCCCGAATGGGAGACCCACGGTGAGCTCGATAGGGCCGCGGAGCTTTTTGCCGAATGGGCCCGTTCCCGTGACCTGTCTGGTGCCACGGTCGAGGTCGTGCGGATCGACGGACTCAGCCCGACGGTCCTGATCGATATTCCCGCAACCGACTCCGATAGCTCGGGCACCGTGCTCATCTACGGCCACTACGACAAGCAGCCCCCGTTTGTCGGTTGGACACAAGGCCGGAGTCCTTGGAAGCCAGCGCTCGAGGGCGACTATCTCTATGGCCGCGGCATGGCCGACGACGGCTACGCCATGCCCTCCGCGCTGGTGGCGTTGGAGGCGATCCGGTCCACCGGCGGATGTCACGCCCGGTGCATCGTCCTGATCGAGGGATCCGAAGAGAGCGGGAGCCCACACCTGCCCCAGGTGCTGGGCGCTCTGGCCGATCGAATCGGCAGTCCCGACCTTGTTCTGGCCCTCGACTCGGGAAGTCCCACCGGTGAGCGATTGTGGGTGACCACCTCGCTGCGGGGCGCAGTCGTGGGAACACTAACGGTGGAGGTCCTCGACCACGGCGTGCACAGCGGAGCGGCCGGCGCCGTCGTGCCGTCCTCGTTCCGCATCGCCCGCATCCTGCTCGATCGTCTGGAAGACGCGGCCACCGGCGATCTCCTCCTTCCCGAACTGGTGACCGAGCCGCCGGACGGTGCCGCAGTGGCTGCGGAACAGTTGGCCGCCGCACTGACTGAGGCCGGGCTCGACCAGGTGTCGTTCCCCATCGTGGAAAGCCTGGTACTCCAGGGGGACTCGGTTGCCGAGCGGGCGCTCCGGACCGCCTGGCTCGGATCCGTCGCCGTGGTCGGGGCCGATGGACTGCCTCCGACGATCGATGCCGGGGCCGTGCTCCGACCGTCCACCACGCTGAAGCTCGTCATCCGGATACCTCCGAATGCTGACGCCACGGCCGCTGAGGCTGCCATCGCCAGGGCCCTCACCGCTGACCCGCCCCATGGCTCCCGAGTCTCCTGGCAAGGTGAACCGTCGGCCGACGGGTGGGCAGCTCCACCCCTCGCCGAGTGGTTGACCGACGCCCTTGACCGTGCTTCGGTTGCTGGCTTCGGTCGTCCGTCAGCCCGTGTGGGAGAGGGTGGCACCATTCCGTTTCTGGGCTGGCTAGCCACCAGATTCCCTGCCGCACAGATCCTCGCTCTTGGTGTTCTGGTGCCGGGAAGCAATCACCACGGTCCCGACGAGTCGCTCCATCTGCCCACGGCCGAGCGCTTGACCGGGGCGGTGGCTGCGCTCCTCGTGGAGCACGCCGAGCGGAGCGAGTAGCCACTCAGGACGGTCCGGCTGCACGACAGATGAGGAGATCACCGGTGACAATCCCGTTGGGCCCACTTGGGCCGGCAGACGAGCGATTCGATCACCGGAAACCCGACACCTTCGCCACGGTCGGCACGACCGATCCGTCCTGGACCGAGAAGGTCTGCGCCATGGCCGCCAAGCGGGACGGGTGCCTG
>JAYVYR010000273.1:0-11916 GCA_043784065.1 Acidimicrobiaceae bacterium | reverse complement strand
GGAAGACCTCACCCGTGCGAGATTGCCGCTCGACGGGTGCGGAGGAGACCCGACCGATTGGTCACCCCCTTCGCATTCGAGGACGCATCACGCCGACTCGACGGCGAGAGATCGGCGGTAACGCATCGTCCATGGTCGTGCGGGGCATCGCAGCCAATGTGAAGAATTCGAACTCAAGTGATCGAAAGGAACTGACATGACAATGGAGCAAGAGCAGGCCACGTGGTTCGCCGAGACGTTCGCCAAGTTGGTGGGCAATATCGAGCAGGCGGTCATCGGCAAGACCCACGCGATCTCGCTGACATTGACGTGCCTGCTGGCCGAGGGTCACATGCTGCTCGAGGACGTGCCGGGCACGGGCAAGACGTCGTTGGCCCGGGCGCTGGCCAATACGGTCCAGGGGAGCCACAGCCGGATCCAGTTCACCCCGGATCTCCTCCCGAGTGACATCACCGGGGTGAACATCTACGACCAGCGGACGGCATCGTTCGAGTTCCACAAGGGCCCGATCTTCGCAACCATCGTCCTCGCCGACGAGATCAACCGAGCCTCCCCCAAGACCCAGTCCTCGTTGCTCGAAGTGATGGAAGAGCAGAAAGTGACGGTCGACGGCGTCCGGTACCCGGTGGGAGATCCATTCATGGTGGTGGCCACCCAGAACACCATCGAGCAGGCCGGCACCTACCAGCTCCCCGAGGCGCAGCTCGACCGGTTCCTGATGCGTGCCACCCTCGGCTATCCCGACCACGAGACCTCGGTCAGCATCATGGCCGGTGCGTCGCTCCGGGACCGCACTTCGGTAGTGCAGCCGCTGATCACGTCGCAGGCCGTGGCCGACATGTCCCACCTGGCAGCCGAGGTCCACGTGGACCAGGGTGTGCTCGCATACATCTCGAGGATCGCCGAGGAGACCCGGGTCCACCCCCAGGTGAGACTGGGCGTGAGCATCCGGGGCTGCCTGGCCGCGGTCCGGACCGCCAAGGTGTGGGCTGCCTCCAAGGGTCGCAACTACGTCATTCCCGATGACATCCGCGAGCTCCTCGATCCCGTATTCGGGCATCGGGTGCTGCTCGACCCGGAAGCCGAGTTTTCCGGAGTCAAGGCACTCGACGTTCTCGGGAGGATCGTTGACGATGTGAAGCCTCCGGCGGAACGGGTGGGCTAAGGACGATGGCGGACGACGACACCGACACACGCTCTGCGCGCAATCGGCTCCAGGAATCGACCCGCTCGGCTGTTGAGTTCGCCGCCCGGCAACAGGAACGCGCTCGCCCGCACGTCATTCGTGGGTGGCATCGAATCCGTCCATACCTCCAGATGGTGCGGCCATTCGGACGGGTGGTGTTGACAACGGCCTTCCTGGGCTGGATGTTCGGTGTATGGCTGGGATGGCTCGAGCTCGTGACCCTGGCCGCCATCTGCGGCGCGCTCGTCCTCCTGTGCATCCTGTTCCTCTTCGGGAGGCACTCGCTAGATATCTCGCTCGAGGTTGTGCCGGGCCGGGTGGTGGTGGGCGAGCGGGCGGCCGGGCAGCTCACGGTCAAGAACCGGTCGGACGCCCACCTCCTGCCGACGAAAGTCGAGGTGGTCATCGGCTCAGCCGTCGCCAACTTCAACATCCCGTCTCTGGGTCCGGATACCGGACACGAGGAGCTGTTCCAGATCACGACGGAACGTCGAGGCGTCATCCCCGTGGGTCCCGCAAGGCTGGTCCGCGCCGACCCACTTGGCCTCTTCGCACGCGTCGTCCGCCAGAGCGAGCCCGTCAGCCTCTACGTCCATCCGGTCACCATTCGGGTGCCGGGCGTGGGCCCAGGCTTTCTCCGTGACCTCGAGGGGGTGGAGTCGGTCGAGCTTTCACCCAGTGATCTGGCCTTCCACTCTTTGAGGGAGTACGTCCCAGGTGACGACCGTCGCCACGTCCACTGGAAGACCTCCGCCCGTTCCGGCCGCCTCATGGTCCAACAGTTCGTGGACACTCGGCGATCGCACGTGGTCGTGCTCCTCGATGACGCGGTGGGCCGCTACACCGACCCGGATCAGTTCGAGCTTGCGGTTTCGGTAGCCGGGTCGCTCGGCGTTCGGGCCATCGCCGACGACCAGATTAGAACAGTCGCCGTTGGGGCCCGGCCCATGCCCACGGCGACGCGCAACGGTTTGCTCGATGCATTGAGCGCCGTGAGATGCACTGGCTCCGAGGACGCGCTGGAACGTTGTGTCGCCATGGCCAGCCGATCCGCACGGAACGCGAGCATGGTCCTTTTGGTTACCGGCCCGACGGTTTCGGTCGCGGATATCCGGCGCATGGCACGCCGGTTCACCGTGGATGTCCGGGTGGTGGCCATCCGGGTCGGCGTGGCCGATCCAGAGGTCCAGCGCATCAAGAACGTGCTGGTGCTGGACATCGGAATGCTGGACGATCTACCCCGGATCACCAACATGGCGGTCAGCCTGTGACGGGTGCCGAATTTGCAGCGTCCACTTCCTCGACGGTGGCCAGCGCCAATGCCGAGCCGAGGTCCTGGATCAGCCCCTTGGCCGATGTCGTCCTGGTGGTGGTCGGTGGCACCTGTGCACTGATCGGATTCGGTTCGGCCTTCGGAGGGTACGAATACCTGCTGATCGGCCTGATCGGGCTCGTCGTGTCGAGTGGCATCGTTTTGGCCGGAACGCGGTTCCGGCAGCCCTTGATACTGATCGCCGCCGAACTCGTGGCGGTTTACCTCCTCCTGGGTACAGTGCTCGTGATCCGGTCCGGAGGGTCCGGGGGGCACGTGGGAGTCCCCGACCCGTCGAACCTGGCCGCCATGGCCAGGACCACGGTCAGCGGCTGGCACAGCCTCCTCTCGACCGAGCCGGTCGTGGGGGATACCGGCAACCTCCTCGTCATCCCCTTCCTCTGCGCGATGGCTGCGGGTGCAACGGCGATGGCCCTCGCCCGAACGGTCAAGAACGCTTGGATCGCGATGATCCCGCTCGTGACCCTGTTGGCCGTCGGGATCCTCTTCGGGACAAGCGCGTCGCCGTCTCGGGCGGAGTCGGGGGGAGCGCTCGCATTGGTGATCCTCGGTTGGCTGGCCTTCCGTGCTCGCTCGCAGCGCGTCCAGGGCATCGGCACCGCGTCGTCGAGCGGTGTCTGGCGCGCTGCCGGGGTGCTGTTCGTGGCCTGCGCCGTCGGCGTCCTGGTGACACCGGCCGTGCCCGGTTCCTCCGCGCACCTCCGGTATGTCCTTCGAGACCACGTCGCCATCCCATTCAACGCCCTCAACTATCCAAGTCCCTTGTCTGCATATCGGCAGTATGTCCTTCCGAAGGCCGAAGGCGGACTGAAGACCACTCAGCTGCTGAAGGTCTCCGGGGCACCTGCAGGGAGTTATCTCCGGATCGCCACTATGGACGATTACAATGGGGTCGTCTACAACGTCGCGGGGGGTGCGCCCGGGTCTGCGGCGTCCGGTAACTTCTCGACGGTCGGTTCCCCGGTGACCGAGAGCCCTTGTGCCGCCGAGTCCCATTGCCGCCAGGCCACCATCACGGTTGCGGATCTCCACTACTCGAACGTGTGGCTCCCGGACGTCGGAATGGTCCGGGCGGTGCAGTTCCAGGGCAGCCAGGGTGATGCGCAGCGGAGCGCATTCCGGTACAACACGGCGACCGATAACGCTGTTCTGACATCGGGACTGCAGCCCGGCGACCGGTACTCGTTGACCGTCGACGTCCCCACCGTCGTGACGGCGACCCGGATGGCGCAATCCCAGGCCGCCCAAGTGGCACTTCCCGCCCCCGTCAACGTCCCGGGTGCGGTGCATCACCAGGCGCTCACACTCACGACCGGGGCGACGACGGATTTCGCGAAGGCCGAAGCCCTCGAGCAAAAGCTGAGTACCCAGGGCGCATACTCCGACGGGATCAGCACGCAGCCTCCCGCGCTCCCCGGACACGGGGCGTTCCGGATCCAGCAGTTCCTATCGCTCCCTCAACCGGTCGGGGACGCGGAGCAGTACGCGACGTCCATGGCGCTCATGGCGCAGAACCTCGGACTCCCGGCACGTGTGGTGCTCGGCGCCAGGCTCTCGGGAGGTACCTCCATCGTTACCGGCGCCGATATCACGGCCTGGGTCGAGGTGAAATTCACGGATGTGGGCTGGTACGCGTTCCGACCTACGCCGCCAACCACAGCCAAGGTCCGGGCGACGCCGCCGCCGCCCTCCTCCAGCAGTTCGAATCAGGCGCAGAACCCCAACCCGCCCGCCCCGAACGGCGGCAATGGCTCGGTCAACACCGATGCCCAGACCAAGAGCATCCGCCATCATTCGTCCACCCCTCGGGTGTTGCAACTCCTGGCGGAAGTGCTGAAAGTGGTTGGGACTCTGCTATTGATCCTACTCGTCGTCTTCGGTCCCTTCGTCGGCATCATGTGGGTCAAGTCACGCCGGCGGAAGCAGCGACGGAATGCCGATCGCCCGAGTGACAGCGTGGCCGGCGGTTGGAAGGAGATGATCGACCACGCAGTCGACCGTGGCACCCCGGTGCCCCGGGTGGCCACGCGGAGCGAGCTGGCCAAGGTCGTCGGTCCGACCGCCGTGGCCATTGCCGAACGGGCGGACCTCGACACCTTCGGACCGACGGAGCCGGACGCCGAGGAGGCTGCGGCATTCTGGGAATTGGTCGATGCGTCGCTCTCCGAGCTGCACCAGTCGATGGGCACATGGGAGAGCCTCAAGGTCCGGGTCAATCCCCGGTCGCTCATCGGCGACCTCCAAGTGGCGGCAGTGGTGGGGCACCTTGCCGGTCAGTTGTCCGACCTCGTCCGGACGGTCTCCCGACATGTCCGCCACGCTCTGCGGCGAAACGCAAAGGACAACGCGGCATGAGGTTGAAGTTGACATTGGACCGGGACTTGGGGGCAGGAGTCGACCTGGCGGTGGTGATCGAACCCACGGCCACCGTCGGCGACCTGGCCACGGCGATTGCGACGAGGGACCCGTTGACCACGGCCGCAACGGGCAGCTACACGATCATCCAAAAAGAAGGACCCCGAGCAGGCGCTTCGGTCCTGTCGGATCTGAGCCTCCTGGAGGCAGGCGTCCGATCGGGTTCCACCGTAAAGGTGATCAGAGACGAGACGATGGGGACCTCGGACAGGGGCCCAGACGCACCGACAGTGGCTGTGGTCCGTGTGGTCGGCGGACCGGATGCCGGCCAGGAGTTCCCCCTCCCGTCGGGTACGGCCTACATCGGTCGAGGCGCATCGTGCAATGTGGTGCTGTCCGACCTGCTGGTGTCGAAGCGTCACGCCAAGCTCCACATCACCAACGTCGCCGAGCTCATCGACACAAACTCGTCGAATGGCATCCTGGTCAACGGCGAGCAGGTCCCGCGGACAATCCTCCGCTCGGGAGACGTGGCCGTACTGGGCGACACCGAGATCATGGTCGTCATGCAGGGCACCACTACCCAGGTGGGTGCTTCGCAGGGGACGTCGGTCGCCTTCAATCGACCTCCAAGGATGGAGCCGAGATTCGCTGGAAGCGAACTGGTCGCACCAGAGCTACCGGAACCGCCCCGACGCCAGCGGCTTCCCATTATTCCCCTCGTCGTCCCAGTCCTCATGGCGGCTGTGCTCTACCTCGTGACGCACAACGTGCTGTCGATCGCCTTCGTCGCCCTCTCTCCGATGATGATGCTCGGCAACTTCGCCGAGGGTGGGAGAAACCGGCGTCGAGAGTTGCGCCAGAGCGCAGAAGGTTTCCAGGCCGGCGTCGCCCAGCTCGAGCAGGAGCTCGTGGTGTCGGCCTATCAGGAGGTAGCGGCCCGGGCAGAGGAACATCCATCGGTTGACGAGGTCGTCGAGGCACTGCGTGGCCTCCAGCCTCTCCTGTGGTCACGACGCGCGGGGCACGAGCGGTTCCTGGAGCTCCGCCTCGGGCTCGGAATCCGGCCCGCACGAATGTCGGTGACGATGCCCGGACAGCTCATGCAGGGTCCATTCCTCGACCAGCTCACGTCGTTGCGGGACCAGTTCCTTGATGTCCACCCGGTGCCGGTCGTGGCTGACCTCACTCGCTCCCCACTGGGCGTGGCGGGGGACGACGCGGCCGCCGGAGAGATCGCACTGTCACTTATTGCCCAGGTTGTCGGCCTCCATTCACCGGCAGAAGTGATCGTCACGGCAGTGGCCTCCACTGCATCGGCCGCAGCGTGGGACTGGCTCAAGTGGCTTCCCCACGTGTCGTCACCCGAGAGTCCACTCGATGCCGAGCACCTGGCTTCGGGACCCGAGAGTTGCCTCACGTTGGTGGCGGCCATCGAAGACCTGATCGAGCAACGGTCAGCGGAGTCGGCTGAGAGCCCAGCCCCCAATCGAGATTTGTGGGTCGTCCTCCTGGTCAACGACGATGCTCCTGTCGATCGGAGCCGATTGACCGAGATCGCCCGGCATGGCCCGGCTAACCGTGTGACCGTCGTCTGGAACGCGCCGTCGGTCGACCTACTGCCGGCGTCGTGTCGGACTTATGTCGAGTCCGACCGGCTGGCCGGGTTGGTACGGGTCGCACTGCTCGATGAGCGAATCCACGTAGACCTGGAGACTGTCGACCGCATCGACGGGTCGATGGCGCTACTGGCTGCGAAGGCCATGGCCCCGGTCGTCGATGCGGGCGCCCGGACTGATGATTCCAGCGACCTCCCGACTTCCGTCTCCTTCGTCACGTTGGCCGGGAGCGAGTTGGCCAGCAGTCCCGAATCCGTCCTCGATCGCTGGCGGGAGTCCGGGTCGCTCGTCGACCGCCGCAAAGACGCGCTCCGACAGCGGAGCAAGGAGAGCGGTCTGCGGGCGCTGGTTGGGCGCTCCGCCACCGAACCCTGCTTCCTCGACCTACGCCTCCACGGGCCTCATGCACTCGTAGGGGGGACGACGGGCGCCGGGAAAAGTGAGCTCCTCCAGTCGTGGATCCTCGGGATGGCGACTGCGTACAGCCCCGATCGGGTGACCTTCCTCCTGGTGGACTACAAGGGTGGCTCCGCCTTCGGCCAGTGTCGGGACCTGCCCCATACCGTCGGAATGGTGACGGACCTGAGCATCGCGCTGGCTCGGCGGGCACTCACCTCACTGTCGGCCGAGTTGAAGTACCGGGAACAGGTCCTGAATCGTAAGAAGGCCAAGGACCTGATCGAGCTCGAGCGCTCAGGCGACCCGGACGCACCGCCGAGCCTCGTCATCGTCGTCGACGAGTTCGCGGCACTGGTGCAAGAGCTGCCCGAGTTCGTGGACGGCGTGGTCAACGTTGCCCAACGTGGACGGTCGCTCGGTCTCCACCTCATCCTGGCCACCCAGCGACCCACGGGGGTCGTGAAGGGGAATCTTCGAGCCAACACCAATTTGCGGGTGGCACTCCGGATGGCCGATGAAGATGACAGCACGGACGTCCTGGGCACGCCGGCTGCGGCGGCATTCGATCCGGCCATCCCGGGACGTGCCATGGCCAAGCTCGGACCGGGACGTCAAGTGTCCTTCCAGGCGGCATACGTGGGCGGAAGCACCTCTGACACGCCGGCACCGCCGATCGTCCTCGTCGAGGAATTGGGGTTCGGGACGCCGAAGATCTGGGAGGAGCCGGAAGACTCGATCCAACTGGCGAACGACGGTTCCGGTGTCTCCGACATCCAACGGCTGGTCAACAACGTGCGCGCCGCGGCTGAGTTGGGAAACGTCACGAAACCCCGGCTGCCGTGGCTCCAGGAACTCGCCCCAGTCTACAGCCTCCGCCACCTGCCTACCGCTCGGGTCGATCACGAGTTGGTGTTCGGTGTGGCCGACGACCCGGAGAACCAGCGGCAGCCGACTATCGCCTTCTACCCGGACGAGGACGGGAACCTCGCGGTCTACGGGACCGGCAACGCGGGCAAGAGCACGTTGTTGCGGACACTCGCCGTCGCCAGCAGCTTCACCGTCCGGGGCGGACCCTGCCAGGTCTACGGCATGGACTTCGGATCCCGGGGCATGCAGATGCTCGAGATCCTGCCCCACGTGGGGAGCATCATCGCCGGGAGCGACACGGAGCGGGTCAGTCGGCTCTTCGGGATGCTCCGCGAGGTGATGGACGAACGTGCCACGAGATATTCCAGGGCCGGTGCCGGGACAATCACCCAATACCGTGCCGTTTCTGGAGCGACCGATGAACCTCGGATCCTCCTGTTGGTCGACGGGATGTCTGCATTCCGTGCTGCCTATGAGGGAACGGAGCATGCTCGACAGTTCGACGAATTCATTCGAATCGCCTCAGACGGTCGACCGGTGGGAATCCACGTAGTCCTGGCGGCGGACAGGGCGGGGGCACTCCCCATTTCCCTGGCTTCCCAGGTTCAGCGCCGAGTGGTCCTGCGCATGGCGGACGCCAATGACTATGGGACATTCGGGCTTCCCTCCGACATCCTGGGTCAGGACTCACCACCTGGTCGGGGCCTGCTCGATGACCATGAAATACAAATAGCTGTCCTTGGGAAGAGCGCAGATGTGAGTCATCAGGCCCGGGAGATCGAACGACTGGCCGAAGCGATGCGTTCGGCGGGGATCCCCGAGACACCACCCATTGCCCGACTCGCGGACCTAGTGGCACTCGACGAGATCACCCAACGAGCGGGCGGAGGACCAGTCCTCGGACTCTCTGGCGCAACACTGGGTCCGATCGAATTCGAACCGTCGGGGACGTTCAGCGTGGGCGGTGCGCCCGGAAGCGGGCGCACGACGGCGGTGTCCACGATCGTCGCATCCGTGATGCAGTGGCGACCCGACGCCCGCTTGTTCTACTTCGGCAATCGGAGGAGTGTCCTCCTCTCAGCATTCGATTGGGAACAGTCCTGTGCGGTAGCCGAGGAAATGGGACTTCTGGCGTCGAAGCTCCCGGACCTGCTCGGCGAGGCCGGACCCTCGGTGCCTCCCTGCATCGTCGTCATCGAAGGAATCACCGAATTCCTGAACGGACCCGCAGATTTTCCCCTCCAGGAGATGATCAAGGCCGTCGTCGGCCAAGGCCACCTGGTGGTGAGCGACGGGGAACCGCTGGCGCTCAGTGCGTCGTTCCCTCTCGTCGTCGCTGCCCGCAGCAGCCGCAAGGGAGTGGTCCTCCAGCCCGAACCGGGCGACGGAATCCTCTTCCGAGCCCAGTTCCCCCCGAGGTTGCGTCGGGCCGACTTCCCGCCCGGCCGCGGCCTCTACGTCGCCAAGGGTGGAGTACCGGTCGTGGTCCAGGTGGCGCTGGCGTGATCAGGGGAGTTCTACCCATTGCCTGTTTAAACGACTTGGTTTACTGTCCCAGAAGTGCCTGGAGCAAGTGGACAGGTGGAGACAAGGGATGGAACCCATAGGGAAAAGTCCCGGCAGATCCACACCTGCATGGCAGGGAAGTTCCTGGTAGTCGTTATCCGGTTCTCGAGGAGCAGAGTGTTCTCGTGAGTCGGTTTCACAAGACCTGGTAGTGCACAGGAAGCAATCAATACCTAAGAGAGTGGAAAGGTAAAGCAAATGGCATTCGAGGGAATGGATATTGAGGCGGTCTCCTCGCTGGCGGGCCAGCTGGACACCCAGGCATCACAGATCAACTCGACGATCAATGCGATCGATGCGATCATCAACAACATGGAGGGCTCGTGGAAGGGCCCCGACGCGGTGGAGTTCCAGGGCTGGTGGCAAAGCCAGCACCGTCCGCACCTGCAGTCGGCAGAGCAGGCTATCAGTGGCCTGGCCCAGTCGGCCCGCCACAACGTCAACGCCCAGCAGGCAGCTTCGGCTCAGTAGTCACGAATTGGTGAAACCTTCGGAGTCGGATGACTTCGACGGCACCAGGCGATCCGAGAGCACTCTGGAGCGACCCCGCACATTTGGGCTGTGTCTCTGGAGTGCTCTCGGTTGCGTCCGAGGAGAGGTGGACGGGTAGTGGGCGAGATGATCGGCATGGATACGAACCAGGTCTGGCTCCTGGCTGGTCAGCTGCGGACCCAAGGTGAAGGGCTTTCCGGGATCGTGGCCAGCATCGACAACCTGATGCACCAGTTCGGGACCCACTGGAGCGGCCCCGCAGAGACAGAATTCCTGCACGAGTGGCAGCGCACCTATCGCCCGGGACTGGTCCACGTACAGACGGACGTCCTGGGCCTGGCCCAGAGCGCGCTCAATAACGTGGCCAGCCAGGACCAGGCGAGCGGCACGGCAGGCAGCGCAATCGGTCAGGGAATCTGGGGACCCAACGGTGGGTCCTCCGCGCAGTCCCAAGCCGACGTTGCAGCAATTCGCCGTGAGACCAACGGGAAGAGTGACTCCGATGTCATCGCGTGGTGGCTCAATCTGAGCCCGGCACAGCGGGCGGAGTATCTCTCGAACGCCCCAGGTGCACTCTTGGCTCTCCCTGGACTGGGTGCGTTCATGTCGGTCTACCGTTCGACCACGTTCCGGTCCGTCGAGCAACGAGGTGAAGTTTCCATCGTCGCCGACACGTGGTTTGGATCAGTGGGCGAAGGTGCGAACGACCAAGTGATTGTCGTGATCAATGAGGACGGGACGGCCACCGTCGAGGTGGGCGGTGGGATCTACTCGGAGGCGTCCAAGAATGTGGGAGCCGACGGGAGCGGACTCTCGTTGGGACTCAAGAGCGAGGCGGGTGTCGGTCGAACCTACGCATTCGCGAACTCCCAGGATGCCTTGAACTTCTACAGCCAGATCACCAAGGGCGGGCATCCCAACGCCCTCCAGCTGGTAAAGAACATCGATCAGGCTACGCGT
This sequence comes from Acidimicrobiaceae bacterium, assembly GCA_043784065.1. Classification (GTDB taxonomy): domain Bacteria; phylum Actinomycetota; class Acidimicrobiia; order Acidimicrobiales; family RAAP-2; genus Bog-756. The sequence continues at coordinate 1,139 of JAYVYR010000273.1, read as the reverse complement.
GATCCGAGGTTGAACCTCGTGTCCTCCACCGTCTCCGAGACGGTGACAGCCAGTGGAGCTGCGCAAGGGGGCGATTCACAGATCGGCGGCAGTGCCAACGTCGGCGGCTCGGTCCAGGCCATCTACGACTTCAAGCAACACACGGAGACGATGAACTTCACCTTGTCGGCCGCGGCCGACGGCCATGTCGGACTCGCCGGGGCACAAGTCAACGGTGACCTCCAGGTGTCAGTAGTCGCGGGCCAGCCCAACGATCACCAGATCGGATCGGTCCAGACGGTCACCGTCAGCGGCAAGTACGAAACGTTGAGCACTGTGGGTAGTCCGCAGAACAACGTATTCACCGGCCATGGCGGGACGTTCTCGATGCAGATCGACGCCACCAATATCGACACGATGCACCAGCTCGATGCACTTCGCCAGGACCTCCAGACCGGGAATACGGGCGCTGCCTCGGCTGCCCTCAACGATCTGATGAAGGATTCGGCCATCGTCACGCAGTCGGACACGACGGCCGGCGCGGAGGTGGGCCAAGCGCCCGGGGGCGCGGTCAAGGTGGAAAACACCTCGACGATGACTGCGACGAATGTGACTTCGACAACGATCAAGGCCCCTGGGTACTCGGATTCCCTCCCGTTCCCCTGATCGTGGGCGGCCGAGCCCCACGACCTGCCGGTAGCCGACCCAGTTCGACCACCTCTTGCGAGCCGCATTAGCCTGCCCCTTATGGCAGCCAAGAACCCTATCCACGTCACCGTCACGGGCGCCGCCGGCCAGATCGGTTACGCCCTCCTCTTCCGCATCGCCGCCGGCGCACTGTTCGGCCCAGACCAGCCGGTCGTGCTCCGCCTGCTCGAGATCGAGCCTGGGATGAAGGCCCTCGAGGGCGTGGTGATGGAACTCGATGACTGCGCGTTCCCCCTGGTCAACGACATTGTGACCACCACCGACCTGAACACCGCATTCGACAACACTTCGTGGGCGCTGTTGGTCGGCTCGATCCCCCGCAAGGCCGGCATGGAGCGGGGCGACCTGTTGAATGTCAACGGGGGGATTTTCGGACCCCAGGGCCGGGCCATCGCCACAAACGCCGCCACCGACGTACGCGTCCTCGTGGTCGGGAACCCGTGCAACACGAA
>JAYVYR010000272.1:0-4122 GCA_043784065.1 Acidimicrobiaceae bacterium | reverse complement strand
CTGGCCCCGGCCGTCGAGGCCGAGGGTGTCCGATGCATCGTGGCTCCGACCATCATGTCCGACGTCGCCCGGTCTGCCGCTCTGGCCCGAGTTGTTCTGGGTGCCCGCGCCGGTGCCTGACCGGTCGGTCGCCTCCGGGACCGGGGTGCCCCCCGGGGCCCTCTCCGTGTTACCGGTCCACGGGATGGGCGAAGTCCGGCCGGGCGATGACCTGGCTGACCAACTGGTACTCGCTCTGAGCACAGCTGGACCCGACGACACCCTCGTCCCCTGGATCGTCGACGACGACGTGCTCGTGGTGACCCAGAAAGTGGTTTCCAAGGCCGAGGGCCGAATCGTCGCGTTTGACGCCGCCGACCCCGAGGCCAAGCGGCGCCTGGTCGAGTCGGAGTCGACCCGGGTGTTGCGGCGTCGCGGCGACCTGCTGATCACGGAGACCCGCCACGGATTCGTTTGTGCCAACGCCGGCATCGACCTGTCCAACGTGGAGGCCGGCACCGCTGCGCTGCTTCCCGTCGACGCGGACAAGTCGGCCCGACGGATCCGTCGGGTGCTCGCCCACCGACTGGGAGTCAGCGTCGGCGTCATCGTGTCCGACACGTTCGGACGCACGTGGCGCAACGGTGTGACCGACATCGCCATCGGCATCGCCGGCATCGCCGGGGTTGTAGACCTGCGGGGAACGCCCGACGCTACCGGACGGGTACTCGAGGCGACGGAGGTGTGCGTTGCCGATGAGGTGGCCGGAGCGGCCGAATTGGTGATGGGCAAGAACCGATCGATTCCTGCTGCCGTTGTTCGAGGAATCGACCGGGCCTGGCTCCGTCCGGGCTCGGTGGCCGCCGAAATCGTGCGCGACCCGGCCGGCGACCTCTTCCGCTAGTCAGCCGACATCGAAGAGGTCGACCACGAAGACGAGGGTCTCGTTGGGGCCGATCACCCCTCCGGCACCTCGGCTCCCGTAGCCGAGCTCGGGCGGAATGGTGATCCGACGGCGGCCGCCGACCAACATGCCGGCTACCCCCTCATCCCAACCCTGGATCACATGACCGGCACCAAGGGGAAAGCTGAACAACTCGTCCCGGCCCCATGATGAGTCGAACTCGCCACCGGTAGACCACGAGACGCCCACGTAGTGGACGGTGACCGGCTTGCCGGCCATCGCTTCGGCGCCGGTCCCCACCTCGAGGTCCTCGAGCACCAGTTCGGTGGGAGGCGGGCCGTCAGGGACGGTCACGGTCGGTTTCGTGTCGGAAGGCATCTGGAGACTGTAGAGGGTTGCAGGAAGGTAAGGTCGCGATCAACGATCGCATTCCCAGTGACTACCGGCCCCGCTGCAACTACCGGCCCCGCTGCGACCGTCCCGCACCGCCGCTCGTGGGTCTGGCTCCTGCCGCACCGCCACGTCGCAGTCCCGACGGTGCACCGGCCCCCGCTCCGCGCGGCTTGTGGCCGGTCGGGGCCGACCCGTGGGTCGATGCCGCCCCCGGCTTGCCTGAACCACCCGGCTTGGTGGTGCGTCCCGGCTTGCCGGGTTTGCCCGGACGGGCCGGCTTGCCCGGCTTCGAGAATCCCGATGGCTTGCCACTATCTTCACGAGAGCCACTGCCGTTCCGGGAGCCGCTGCCGTTGTGGGAGCTTCCCCCTTGGCCCGGCTTGCGCGTCTTGTAGGGACGTGAGGCGCGGACGCCGCCCCGGTTGGCGTTGGGGGACGACTCGCGATGACGGTCGGGCTCACGTTCCTTGACCACGCGCCGGGGCGGCGGCGGGCCGAGGACTTTTTCGATGGCAGCGAGGTCGAACTCGGTGGTACCGATGGGCACACGGAGGTCACGCTGAAGCTTCTTGACCGCACCAGCCTTGTCCGGGGTGACGAAACTCACCACGACCCCGGTAGCGCCGGCTCGGGCGGTTCGCCCGGAACGGTGCACGTAGTCCTTGGGGTCGGCCGACGGGTCGAAGTGGATGACAGCGTTGACGCCGTCCACGTGGATTCCTCGGGCGGCGACGTCGGTGGCCACCAGGCAGTCAGCTGCCCCACGGACGAACGAGTCGAGCGCCTTCTCGCGCTGCTTCTGGCTGCGGTCACCGTGGATGGCGGCGGCCCGGATGCCCCGCTGTTCGAGCTGGCGGGCGATGCGGTCGGCACCGTGCTTGGTACGCGAGAAGACGATGGTCGGGCCGGCAGCGGTCACGATTTCGGCGGTGCGCTCGAGACGATCACCCGACGACACCCGCCAGAACAGGTGGACTGCGGCGCTGGCATCGTCCTCGTCGACCTCGATTTCGTGTCGTGCGGGGTCGTGCTGGTAGCGCTTCACCAGAACATCGATGTCGCCGTCCAGCGTTGCTGAGAACAGGAGCGTCTGCCGACCATTCGGAGTGAGGTCGAGGATCCGGCGGACATCGGGCAGGAAGCCCATGTCGGCCATGCGGTCGGCCTCGTCGATCACAACGATCTCGACGTCATCGAGGCGGATGCTGCCCCGCTCGAGGAGGTCACCGAGTCGACCCGGGCAGGCCACAGCCACATCCACGCCACGCGACAGTGCCTTCAGCTGCGGGCCGTAGCCGACGCCGCCATAGAAGCATTCGACTCGCAGGTTGCGTGGGTCGGCGAGGACCTGGAGCTCGGAGGCGACCTGGGCGGCCAACTCGCGGGTGGGGGTGAGCACCAGTACGCGGGGGTACTTCGGCCGAGAGGACTTGCCCTTCAGATTGGCGATGGCACCGATCCCAAAGGCGAGCGTCTTGCCTGATCCCGTGGGGGCCTTGCCGCAGACGTCACGTCCGGCAAGCGCGTCGGGCAGGGTCATCGACTGAATGGGGAACGGGGTCGTGATGCCATTGGCATCGAGGGCGGACACGATGTCCGAGGGCACGCCGAGCACGGCGAAGGAAGAAGCAGGCGCAGGCATAGAGACACTTTCGGGCTACAGGAGAAGCACCGGAGTGTGCCTCGGGAACCACCAGGCGCTAGTGCTATGGCGCGGGTGGGCTCCCCCACCATACAGGCAAACGGCTCGGACCGTTACTCGGTGCCGCAATGGGTGTGTCATGCACTGCGTGCGGTGCCGTGGGTGCGGTGCCGTGGGTGCGGTGCCGTCGGTGTGGTGCCGATCTCATCCACTGACCGTCGCCGGTCGCTGGTCGTCGGTCGCGCACTTTCCGAACTCACTCCACGAGTTACAGGCTCCCTGTTTCGATCCGACGTGCGAACCGCTCGATACCGATGAGCCAACCTTCGTCGGATCCGACTGCGCTGTGAATGTGCTCCCATCCATCGCCATGCCGTTCGATGTGCCGGTGTACGAGATCAACTTGCGTGCGGTGCGAACCGACAGACGTGAACAGGACCTCCACCTTGCTCGAGCGAGCCAGACCGGTCTCGACCTGCCATGCCAACGTGATGTCCCATGAGATCACCAGTCGGTTCGGTGGGTCGTATGCCAGAACGTTGGCCCACCTGCACTCGGTTCCATCAATGCTCCGATCGACGATTTGGCCTCCCACTCTCGGCTCATCATCCATCCCCGCCAGCTCCGCCAGGAGGATGTGGTGTTCGGCCGGCCACCAACTCTCGATATCTCGGGTGAAGACGTCGAACGCCTCGGCAATCGGCACCTCAACGACGGTCGACACCTCAACCGGCGTTGTCGACATCACACTCATCTCGTTTCCTCTCGTTGCGGTACTTCGCGTCGTTTGAATCCGTCCATCGCCAGATTCCAAAAACGGTCCAGGTAGGCCCTCATCTCTGCCACCCCATCGGGATCGAGGCGATAGATGCAGCGGGTCCCGTCACGTTCGTTCAGGACCAAAACGGCTTCCTTCATAACCTTCAGGTGCTGGGAAACGGCAGGACGACTGACCGGAACAAGATCGGCGAGATCACCTACCGAGGAGGATCGCTCCGAAAGGAGCTCGAAGATCGCTCGTCGAGTCGGGTCACCCAGGACTCCAATCGTATTTCCGTTGGTTTGCACTAACCGTAAGTGACTACTTACCTATTCTGCGGGTCATGTGTCACACCCATCGACGACGATGACTCCATGGCGTTGGACCTCTCCTCTCCGCCTGCCTCCCCCGGCCTCACCTCGCAGGTGGCCACGCTCACCGAGC
>JAYVYR010000271.1:0-3488 GCA_043784065.1 Acidimicrobiaceae bacterium | reverse complement strand
CGGATCGACCGCGTCTGAAATGAGGAGTCGGTTTTGCAGATTCGGGGGCGGGCGCAGTGCGCCGGTCGATGTCGTGAGGAGCAGTGCACCCGGTGGGATCATCGGCATCGGTTGTGTCGAGTGACTGGGCTTGGGGGCAGTACCTGCGAGCACCCTTCGGGCCAGAGCCAGCCCTTGAGGACTCGCTGCCAGCGCGTAGTGAGCTCCCGAGATCAGGTCCAGGCTGATGTCGGACCCAGCTCGAACGGCATCATCAACAAGCCACATTGCGCAAGAGGCCATCTGCTCGAACCCATGGCGATGATGGACGCCGGCTCGGTCATCGATAGCCAGCGAAACACAATCACCGTCTTCCGCACTGAACTGGCGGACGAACCAGGCGCCGTAGCGGGCTCGAGCCGGCCAGTGCACGAGGCTCAGTCGATCACCGGATACGTAGGGTCTGATGCCCTCCAAATCGCCAAGTTCCGATCCTCGCTTGGCGTGCTGGCCAGCAGATCCCCCGCGACCGGATCCCGTCGTCGCGTACGGTTGGACTGGCGCCACCGGAACGGGATAGATCACGACGACGGAACCGGGTGTCTGCGGGCCCGGTGCGCCGAATAGGCCGAACGTGTCGAGGGTCCAGGTCGTCCGCGGCCCGGTTTCGAACAGTCCCCTCCTCGAGGTGGCAACCGGTAGAGCCAGGTGTTCGGTGGCCCCTGGGACTGGTGCGGGTAGGGCACGGAGTTCGTGGGCCGAGGGAGCCAGCCAGCGTCGGTGCACGGTAGGGGATGATCCGTCGCCCGGAAATCGCCATCCTCGGGACGGTAGGAGGAGTCCTGCCGGAGGAAGGGAGCCACCAGAGCGAGCCTGATTCGTGACGGCCAGGACCCAGGCCATCGTGCAGCCGACTGCGCCCATCGGGGGATCAAGATGGGCGTGGAGATCCATCCAGGTTCCCAATCGACGGGCGCGCCGCCCCGCCATCAAAGGGCCCGCCAACAGCGGCATCGCCACCATGACGATCAGCGGCGCCAGTTCGGGTGTGGTGGTTACCGTGGCGATGACGACAAGCACGACGAGGGCTCCGATTGCGCACCAACCTCGCAGGGTGGGCCGCGGCATCGGCCACGAAACCATGCCGTCAATCACCATCCAAGGGAACCGTGATCGACGCAACGATCTCGGCGACGATGTCATTTCCTTCACTGCCTTCGACGTCGGTCCCGGACCGCAAGAGGAGGCGGTGGGCCAGGACGGCGCCGGCCGCCTCCTGCACGTCATCAGGAGTCAGGTAGGGCCGACCACCGCGGACGGCCAACGCGGAGGCGACCCGTTGCAGCCCCAGAGCCGCCCGTGGGGATGCACCGACCGCCACGCTCGAATGAGTCCTCGTACCTTCGACGACGTCGAGAAGATACGAGCGCACGGGTGACGCCACGTGAATGCCAGACACGGCATCCATCAGTTGGCGCAATGCCTCAGGGGAGGCTGATGGGGAAAGGCCGCGGACGGTGTCGGCCGGGTCGGGTCCGGACAGCAGGTGGTCCATCTGCTCGCGGCCCGGGTAGCCGAGCGTGAGGCGCACCAGGAACCGATCTCGTTGCCCGTGCGGAAGAGGAGCCGTTCCTGCGGCGTCGAACGGGTTCTGCGTCGCCAGTACGAAGAACGGCTCCGGCAGCGGATGACTGGTCCCATCCACCGTCACCTGGTGCTCCTCCATCGCTTCGAGCAGGGCGGACTGGGCGCGGGGCGATGCGCGGTTGAGCTCATCGGCCATCAGGACGTTGGTGAAGACCGGACCGGGCCGGAATACGGGCTCGAAGCTTTCGGGACCGAGGACGGTGGCACCCACGACGTCGGCGGGCAGCAGATCGGCAGTGCACTGCACCCGCGCGAATCCGAGGCCGAGGGCACGGGCCAGTGCCTTGGCCATGGTGGTCTTCCCCAGACCCGGATGATCTTCAACCAGAAGATGCCCACCGCTGGCTACGCATGCGATGGCGAGTCGGATGGTCGACCGCTTGGTGGCCACGACGGCCGCCAGGGTCTCCTCGAGAGCGAGATACGTCTCGAGGGGAGTGGAAACAGGGTTGGCGCCGAGCCCGTCTCGATCGGTGGAGGTCACAGCAATCTCCTGAGGTTGTAGGCGTGGCTCCTGCAGGCAAGCGGGCCACCGACTCCGCCAAGGATGTCGACACTGAGGTGGCATTGTCAGCCTAGGAGGTGGCGATGGCGGCCGCGAGGAATCCTGCTGTGTGCGTGCGACATCGTGCACGACCCATGACCGTCTGCCTCCTGCCAGACTGTGTACGTGCATCGGTCCCGCTATCGATCCGTCCGCTACGACCTCGACGCTGCACTCGATGTCGCCCGCCTGATCGACTCTGCCGGAGGTCCGTTGGCCTCGGACATCTTGGCTCCGGCACTCGGCTACAGCGGCACCAATAACGGTGCATACCTGAGTCGGATAGCGAGTGCCCGGTTGTTCGGCCTCGTCGATCGGAAGGGGACCCGGTTCGAGGTGACCGAGCGGGGCCGTTGCATCTTGTCCGGGTCCGAACCTTCAGCATCCTCATCACGTCGAGAGGCGTTCCTGGCCGTCCCTCTCTTCCTTGCCGTGGCTGAACATGTGGGCAGATCGGCCGGAATGCTGCCGGATGACCTCGCGGATTGGATGGTGGAAGAGTGTGGAGAGGTAGCCGCCAAAGCGCCAAACGTGTCCAGGCAGTTCGTGGCGTCTGCCCGCCAGGCTGGGATGCTGACGACGGATTCTGAAGGAAACCTCCTGCTCACGACCTCAACTACCTATTTTACTTCTGTGGATAACCAACCTTCACATGTCGGGCGACCTCAACTACGATGGCCGTGGAACGATCGTTCGTTTCGAAAGGTGGGCGGTACCGTGGCTGACGACCGACTGTGGCTGGACGAGCCGGACAGTGGAGAACCGCAGGGGCACCCGAAGCGACGCCGAGGGCCAATGGTGGCCATTGCTGCGGCAGTTGCCGTCATCGTGGCCGTTCCCATCGCCCTGGTTGCCACGGGAGCAACTCCACGGAGTGCGTCCGCCCATCGCGGCGGTCAACACGCCACCTTGGGGAACGGACCGGCCGAGCACCAGGTGCTGTCTGCGCTCAGCGCCACCACGGACAGTGGAAGCTTCAACTTCTCCTATGACATTTCGAGCACGCCGGCCACGGCTGCGTCGCCCACCACCACCTCGACCACCGTGTGCAGCAATCTCCGGATGCCGGTGCCGCCAGGGTACCGGTCAGGTCAGGCTGGAAACTCGTCGGGACAGTTTGTCTACGGGGGCGTAACCAGTGGCGGTGTGGTCAACGGAAGTGCCGCACCTGCCTACTCTTCGTCCGTTTCGATGGCGGTCGCCAATGGAGGCGTCACGTCAGTCGGAACCAATGGAGGCGCGGTCTTCCATCCGACGGTCCCTACAGGTGTTACACAGTCGTCGTTGCCGCCGGGGTGGACGTGGAAGACCCAGAGGA
>JAYVYR010000270.1:0-5238 GCA_043784065.1 Acidimicrobiaceae bacterium | reverse complement strand
GAATTGGCGGTTTCCGGCGGGGCCTCGTCGACCTGCCTCGCCAACCAGGCCCTCCACCAACAGTCCGAGGGCCTGGCATCACTGGTCGGGCCGCAGCTGGTTGCCCCGGGCACCGGCCCGGGCCGTGACCCGGCGCTGTTCGACCGACGCTCGATGTCCGTGTGGGCCAGCCGGATAACCGTGCCGGTGTTCATTTCGGGTGCAGCGCAGGACGAGCAGACCGGTCCCCAGTGGCCGGCACTGCTGTCGGCATTGCCGAAGACCACGCCGGTGTTCGCCACTATTGTGAATGGCGGACACATCGACTCGACCGACCCCCAGATCATCAGTCGGTGGCTCGAGTTCCTCGACCTCTACGTAGCCGACAAGGTGCCCACGCCACCGAGCTTCCTCGGGGCCGTGATCCTCGACCAGTTCACCAGCTTCGCGGCTGGGACGGCGGCCCAGGCCCCGCTACCCGCCATCCGGTTCACTACGGCCAAGACACTCACCCTGGGTCGTTACGAGTTTTCCCACCAAACACCACGGGTCCAGGTCCTCTTTGACAATGGCGCCGGCGTCGTCGGTGCAGGCGATCCCCAGTCGACCTACTCGGCCGGCTTCGCCAGGTGGCCCGCCGCAGGCCGGGCCACGACCTACTGGCTGAGCGGAAGCGGCGCGCTGGCCACCGGCACCCGACCGCCGAAGGTGCCGGGCGGCGCCACCCTGCACCTCGATCCGAGCGTGCGACCGTCCACCGACCTTCCGGGTGGAGGCAACGCCTGGGCTGCTGATCCGGGGTGGAATTGGACTCCGGTTCCCGCTCAGAACGGGGTCGGGTTCCAGACCGCGCCGCTGGCCGCCGACACCACCATCGTCGGTCCGGCCACCCTGGACCTGTGGGTGGCCTCGACCTCGTCCATCGTCGATCTCCAGGCCACCATTGCCGAGGTGCGCCCCGGCGCCGGCCAGGAGGAGTACGTGACGTCGGGCTTCCTGCGCTCCTCCAACCAGGTGGACCTGTCCCTTTCATCCAAGCTCTTCACCGTGCCGAGCTACCTGGCCGGTGACGCCCGGTCGTTGTCAGCCACGAGCTACAACCTCGTGAAGGTGCCCATCGACCCGATCGTCCACACCTTCCGGGCCGGTACCGAGCTCCGGGTTGTCTTGTCCGCACCGGGCGGTGACCGCCCGTCGTGGACGTTCGCCACTGTGGACAACGGCAGCCAGACGGCATCGGTGGGCCTGGGTGGCGTGACCGCTTCGTCGCTGGCGGTCAACGTGGTGACTGGCGTTGTGGCCACCGCGACCCTTCCGGCATGCGGTTCGCTGCGTGGCGAACCGTGCCGCGCCTACCAGGCCCTCAACAACCAGGGCTGACGGATCGGGGGTTCCTCCGTGGTGTGGTCTGACCAGAGTCATCGGGCCATTCCCGCCGACTCGTCGGCGGCCCGGTGTGGGCCACCGCCTCGACGGAAGTGTCGAGGGAGGCGTCGACACTTCCGTCGACGCCATGACCGACTGGTCTCGAACCGGATGGCTGCCTACAGGCCGATCACCGAGGCGCCTGCCATCAGCAGCAGCTGAAAGATGCCATCGGTAGCAGCCGGACGTCGGTCGACCCCATCGGTTGGTGAATCAGCGGAGCGCCCCCAGGCGGGCCAGCGCGACATCGGCTTCGGCCATCAGACGTACGACCAGCTCGCCGGCTGGCACCAGGTCGTCGATGGCGCCGACTCCCTGCCCGCTCGGGTAGCACTCGCGCGACGGGTCGACGTCCGGGTCGTCGGGACCGGATGGCAGGTGGAGCACCCCATCGGTGATCGAGGTGAGCATCTGCTCCGGAAAGGCCGCCAGCTCGTCGGGGTGTCTGTCGAAGTAGGCGGTGCGCTCGTTGGCGATTACCCGCATCGGTTTCCCGCTGTAGGAGCGGCTGACCGTGGTCTGGCTCTCGTCTGAAGCCAGCAGCGCGTCGTGGTATCCGATCGACACCCGGGCCTCGGGGGTGGCGATGAAGCGGGTGCCCAGCCACACACCGTCGGCACCGAGGGCCAGCGCTGCCGCAATCCCGCGGCCGTCCACGATCCCCCCGGCGGCCACCACCGGAACCTTGTCGCCGACGGCGTCGACGATCTGGGGGACGAGCGGCAAGGTGGCCACCTTGCCGGTGTGGCCGCCGGCCTCGGTCCCCTGGGCGACCACCAGGTCACACCCAGCCTCGACGGCCAACACGGCGTGGTGGACGCGTCCGCACATATTCACGACCAGCACGTCGGCGTCGTGGCAGAGGGCGATGACCTCACGAGGAACGCCGAGAGCGCCCACGAAGATGCGGGCCCCGGCGTTGATGATCCGTTCAACCTGAGCGGCCATGTCGCCGGGCATGGCGGTCAGCAGGTCCACACCCCAGGGACGGTCGGTGGCCGCGTTCATGGCAGCCATCTCGTCGTCCATGGTTACGGGGTCCATGGTGGCCGCACCCAGGGTGCCGATCCCGCCCGCCTCCGACACCGCGGCGGCGAGCTGGTGGTAGCTCACACCGCCCATGCCAGCCAGCATCACGGGGTGCTCGATCCCCAGGAGCTCGGTCAGTCGCGTCTGCATCGTCGCCGTCCTTTCCGTCCGAGAGCGGAGGCGGCGCCGCGCTCAGGTGCACGAATCCCCCATCGGTGCCGCCCATCCTAAGCAGGCCAGCCGCAGGCCAGTGTTTCGCCGAGCCGGGTGGGCTCAGAGGTCACCCGGGCCCGCCGGGACGTCGACGGCGTGCTGGCGCAGCGCGTCGAGCGGCACGGCTTCGAGTGCCCGCGCGTGCGTGGAGGCAAGCACCACGAAGGCCGCGGCACCGGCACGGTGGGCGCGCAGCCAGTTGGCGGCCGTCACGCACCACCGGTCGCCCGGCACCAGCCCCGGGAACCGGTGGGCGGGCATCGGCGTCGAGAGGTCGTTGCCGATGGACCGCTGGTGCTCCAGGAACTCGGCCGTGACCACCGCGCAAATGGTGTGGCTGCCGAGGTCGTCGCCTCCTGTGGAGCAGCAGCCGTCGCGGTAGAAGCCGGTCACGGGATCGGTGCTGCAGGGCTCGAGGTCGCCACCCAGGACGTTGCGGTCGCTCATGGCGAGGTCCACGGTGCCCGAGTGCCGTGGCGGTCGCCCAGGTTCAGATCGATCAATTGCACGTCTCCATCTCTACCGCGCCGGTACTCTCGAGCCCCTCGAGCCACCAGCATCCATCGAGCCACCCGGTCAGCGTGATGCAGCAGCCGTCCACGCGGACGATGCGCTCGAGGTCGTCGATGGGCCCAGGTGGTGCTCCCCGCCACTCGGCCTTGGCTTTGGACGTAGCCTCGGTGCGCTCGGCGGCCACTACGAGTTCGACCTCGTGACCCTCACCCATCCGGCCATGGTCGAACGGCCCACCCAGATATGCGTTTTCGAGATCCATGGGTCGACTGTACTTTCGGCTGCGTCGAGATGGACCGGACGGTGCACGGCGCTCTTGACGAAGTCCGCGGGATAGCCGGTCGAGTCGGCCTGCATGATCACGTCCCGGGGTCATTCTGCCGGAAGCTGTTGACCAGCCAGCCGCCCCGCTGCTCCGCCCGCGCGCCGTACCATGGTGAGATGAGCGACGCGACGTCTACGGGCGACCCCTCCGAGCAGCCCCTCGTGGGCATGAAGCCCCGCAGCTTCGCGGTCACCGACGGACCGACCCGGGCCCCGGCCCGGGCCATGCTCCGGGCGGTCGGCATGGGGGACGACGACTGGGACAAGCCGCAGATCGGCGTGGCTTCGTCGTGGAACGAGGTGACGCCGTGCAATTTGCCCTTGGCGCGGCTGGCTCAACAGGCCAAGCACGGCGTGCGCGAGGCGGGTGGTTTCCCCTTCGAGTTCGTGACAATCGCCGTGTCCGACGGGATCTCCATGGGCCACGAGGGGATGCGGGCGTCGTTGGTGAGTCGCGAGGTCATTGCCGACTCGGTCGAGACGGTTATGCATGCCGAGCGCTTCGATGGGATGGTGACGTTGGCCGGGTGCGACAAATCTCTGCCCGGCATGCTGATGGCCTCCGCCCGCCTAAACCTGCCGAGTGTCTTCCTCTACGGAGGGTCGATTCTGCCTGGTCGAGTCCGCGACCGCGCCATCGACATCACCTCGGTGTTCGAGGCTGTCGGCGCCCACGCCGTCAACGCCCTCACCGATGACGAGCTCTCGCTGATCGAACACAATGCCTGCCCCACCGAGGGCTCGTGTGCCGGCATGTTCACCGCCAACACCATGGCGTCGGTGGCTGAGGCTCTCGGCATGTCACTGCCGGGCAGCTCGTCAGCTCCGGCGGTGGACCGTCGACGCGACGACCTGGCCATCGCGTCGGGCCATGCCGTGGTCGAGATGCTGCGGGCCGGCATCCGGCCCCGGCACATCATGACCACGGAGGCGTTCGAGAACGCCATCAGCGTGGTGATGGCACTGGGTGGCTCCACCAACGCTGTCCTCCATCTCCTGGCCATCGCCAACGAGGCCCGGGTCGACCTCACCCTGGACGACTTCAACAAGGTGGCCGCCCGGGTGCCCCACCTGGCCGACACCAAGCCTCACGGCAGGTACCACATGTCCGATCTCGATCGAATCGGCGGGGTGCCGGTGGTGCTCGCCCATCTGCTCGAGGCCGGGCTGCTGCACGGCGACTGCATGACCGTCACCGGCCGGACGATGGCCGACAATCTGGCGGTCCTCGACCCACCGGCCCCCGACGGCGACGTGGTCCGTGGCCTGTCCGACCCCATCCATCCCCAAGGAGGGATCGCCGTGCTGACCGGGACGCTCGCCCCCAAGGGTGCGGTGGTCAAGGTGGCCGGCCTCGACACCCTGACCTTCGACGGAACGGCCCGGGTCTTCGATGGCGAGGATAAGGCAATGGACGAGATCCTGGCCGGTTCGATCCAACCCAACACCATGGTGGTCATCCGCTACGAAGGTCCGAAGGGCGGCCCCGGCATGCGCGAGATGCTGGCCATCACGGGTGCCATGAAAGGTGTCGGCCGCGGTTCGGACTGCGCCCTAGTCACTGACGGACGGTTTTCGGGCGGCACCCATGGATTCTGCATCGGTCACGTGGCACCGGAGGCGGTGGACGGGGGACCGATCGCCCTGGTGGCCGACGGCGACCGGATCGTGGTGGACGTGGCCAATCACACCATCGACTTGCTGGTCGACGAGGCCGAACTCGACCGGCGGCGGGCCGATCTCACGCACCCCGCC
>JAYVYR010000269.1:0-9477 GCA_043784065.1 Acidimicrobiaceae bacterium | reverse complement strand
ATCTGGTGGGCAAGGAGGGCTCGCCGTACGACGCCCGAAGTTGGGTGGCGACCCTGACCGACGCGGGCGGGACCCGGTTGACCGAGGTGTGCGAGGCGCTCCTGGCCACGGACACCGTTGCAAACGAACGGTGTGGCCTCCCTGCTCCCCCATGCTTCGCCTACGGGTGGAAAGGAGCAACGGACAGCATCAACACGTGCCCACTCGCTGGGGAATTCGAATCGGCATGGGACTCGCGGGCGTGGCCGCCGGCATCCTCCTGGCATCCCTCATCCTTGTCGATATGTCCGTTTCGGCTACTGCGCTTGTCGAGACGACGGTCATCTTCTGGCTGGTCCACATCGGCGTGCAGTTCCTGGCACTTCGGATCCTGGTCCGTCCGCCTTCGGTCGCCCTTGCCGGCCCTCTGGCCATTGCATCGACGATCATCTCGCTGATCATTGTGGTGCTCATCGTGTCCGGCTTCCATGTCCACAGTCTGTCCACCTACCTGTTTGCCAAATTGATCATCTAGGTGACTTCGGCCCTGGCCGACGTGATCGGGACACGGATGATCCGGGACCGCCGTCAGGAGCACCGGGGGAACAGACCCCGGTCGCCAGAGCACCCGCGTGTCACAACCAGCGGAGCCCGGACGTCAACCTGACATGGACAACGATTCGACGTCGTTGTGGTCGGCGCCGGTATCGCCGGGCTGACCGCCGCCGCCACGTCAGCAGCAGGCGGCGCCAGCACGCTCGTCCTCGAGGCCCACCGCCCGGGGGGCCGGGCCCGCACCACCGAGCGGGAAGGTTTCTCCCTCAATCTTGGCGCTCACGCTCTCTACTGCGGTGGCGCGGGAGGCCGGGTGCTAGCCGACCTCGGCATCGTGCCAAAGGGAAGCCCACCCCCGCTCGGCCGCTACCACGGATCGATCAATGGATTCCTCCACGAGCTGCCGACCGGGCCCGGATCGTTGCTCCGTACTTCGCTGGTCGGGGCCCGAAGCAAGGTGCAGCTCGGTCGGCTTCTCTCGGGTTTGCCCCGGATGGACCCCGCCGATCTGACCGGCATTTCGGCGGGGGGGGGCGGCTCGAAGACACCGGACTGCGCCCTGATGCCGAAGCGGTGGTTCTTGCACTCCTCCGGCTTCAGACCTACTGCCCCGACGTCGACCAATTCGCCGCCGACGCCGCACTCGCTCAGCTGCAGATCGGCGTTTCGGGAGGGGTCCTCTATCTCGACGGGGGCTGGTCCCAGCTGACTGATGCCCTCAGCGCCACCACCGAGGTTCGGACCTCGAAGCCAGCCCGGGTACTTGAGCCAGCAGCCGGTCGCATCGAAGTGGGCACTGACGACGGACCGGTCATCGCTCGCCACGTGATGTTGGCCGTCGGAACGCCTGCCGCCGCCAAGTCCCTCCTTCCCGAGCCGCCCGACTGGGGCGACCTCGGCGAGCCGGTCACGGCCGCATGTCTCGATATCGGGGCTCGACGGATACCGAGTCCCGGCTACGTCCTCGGCATCGATGCTCCTCTCTACGCGACCACCCAAGGTCCTCCTGCCCGTCAGGCCCGCGTGGGGCAGGCGGTTGTCGGCGTGCTTCGCTACGGTGCCCGATCAGCCAAGATGAACCGCCCTGAACTCGATGCCCACCGCCGCCTCTGCGGGGTAACCGATGAGGACGTCGTGTTCGAACGGTTCCTGGCCTCCATGACGGTCGCCGGAACGATGCCGCGGGCCGTGACCGGAGGGTTGCCGGGACGTCCTTCCGTCGGCGAAACCGGAACGCCTGGCATTTTTCTGGCCGGCGACTGGGTCGGCCCGGGCGGGCTCCTGGCCGACGCATCGCTGGCCAGCGGCCATGCGGCCGGACGGCGCGCACTCGATACCCTGGACCGGACGGCTTGATCAAGGTGAGTACCACGGGCCCTGGCGCCGCCTAGGTCTTCACCGATGCCCGGGCCCGCCTGGTCGGACTTGCCTACCGGATTCTCGGAAGTCTGGCCGACGCCGAGGACGTGGTGGCCGAGGTCTGGTTCCGCTGGGCCAGGGCCGAACGGGACGCTCTCGAGCGGCCCCATGCATGGCTGACCACCGTGACAATCAGGATTGCCCTCGACCACCTGCGGGCGCGCAAGCGGCGGACGGTCGACTACCCGGGTCCGTGGCTGCCAGAGCCGATTGTCGGGGCACCGGGCCCCGCTGAGGTGGCCGAGCTGGCTGACTCTCTCACCCTCGGGTTCTTGATCCTGCTCGACAAACTCGGGCCAGTGGAGCGGGCTGTCTTCGTCCTGGCCGACGTGTTCGCCGTTCCCTACGATGAGAGCGCCCAAGTTGTCGGAAAGTCGTCGGCCGCCTGCCGCCAGATCGCCAGTCGGGCCCGACGTCGCGTCCAAGCCGCCGACCTGCCGAGGGCATCCGGCCCGGACCGCGTGCTCCTCGACGAGTTGCTGGGAGCGGTGGCGACGGGTGACATCAGCGGTGTACTTGCCCGCCTGTCGCCCGATGTCGACTACACCGCCGATGGCGGACCACACCGCCGGGCAGCACGCCGTCCCGTCGAGTCGGCACCCCGGGTCGCCCGCCGCCTCATCAACCTGTGCCAACGCTACGAAGGGCGGATGGAGGTCACGCCTGTCAGCGTGAATGGCGATGTCGGGTACTTCATCGAGATCGATGGCACCATCGACCAGCTCCTGTCATGCTCGGTGTCCGACGGGCGGGTCGCCGTCATCCGCAACATGCGCAACCCGGACAAACTCCAATTGGTGGGTACCCACAACTCGCTGAGTTGAGCCCGGCAACGCGGTTCTCGACGCACCACACCTTGGATCACGTCATCACAGACCTGTCCCCGCTCCCCCGCCACGACCTGACCGCAACCGCTGCCGAGCGGAGGGCCGCCGGTCGAGTGGCCCGCAGTCGGGCGCCACGCAAAGGGTTCGGCACCTGGTCGGAAGGCAATCGCGGCCACGATGCCCTGACCACGATCCTGGCCCAGAACGCGATCGGCGATCCGACACTCGTCCCTCTCCGCCACGAGCGGATGGCCGTTTCCCCGTGGGACTACTACCGCGGCGCGGCCGCCTTCATGGCCGCCGACTTGGGGTCCTGCCCCCACAGCGCTATCGAGGTCCAGCTGTGCGGCGATGCCCACGTACTCAAGTTCGGCCTGTGGGCCACCCCGGAGAGGAATCTGTCATTCGACCTGCGGGACTTCGACGAATCGCTGCCCGGCCCGTGCGAACGGGACCTCCAACGGCTGGCCGCCAGCCTGATCGTGGCCGGTCAGGCGAGCGGGATCCGGCCAGGTCGTTCTCGCTCAGCGGTGGAGGCCGCCGTAGCGGCCCAGCGGGACCGGATGCACAAGTACGCCCGGATGCCGGAATTGGAGATCTCGTACGACGGAATACACGTCGATGGCCTTCTCGGGTACTTCGAGCCGGCTGACCGGGGCGGGGTGGCGGTCCACATCGAGAAGAAGAAGCGCCACCGGACCCATGAGGGCGCCCACAACCGCCTCACCGAGATGGCCCGCGGCCGGCCCCGCATCACCGAGGAATCGCCGATCCGGACCACCGTTGACGACGACGAACAACTGGACCTGGTCGACGAGCTGCTGGCCGGGTACCGCCAGACGCTGCAGGGCGACAGGCGCCACCTGTTCGACCGGTCAACCGAAACCGACGTCGTCCGCCAAGTGATCGGCGTCGGCAGTGTGGGCATGCGGGTCTACCTGGTCCTGCTCGAAGGTCGAAGTGGCTGCGACCCATTGTTCCTGCAGTGCAAGCAGGCCGGGCCGTCGGTCTACGAGGCCTCCACCCGACCGAGCATTCACGACAACCACGGCGCTAGCGTGGTGGAAGGCGAGCGGTTGGTCCAGAGCGCCACCGACATCTTCGTCGGGTGGACCTCGTTCCGAGGTCACGATTACTACGTGCGTCAATTCCGGGACATGAAGATCATCCCGACAATCCAACTCATCGCCCCCCGGCTGATAGAGTTCGCCACCGCCTGCGGTGGGGGCCTGGCCTGGGCCCATGCCCGGACCGGCGATCCAGTTGCCATCGATGGGTATCTCGCTTCGAGTAGGGGATTCACCGATGCGATAGTCGCTTTCACCGGCTGCTACGCCGACCAGAACGCACGCGACCACGCGCAACTGGTCGACGTCTTGGCGTCGGGGTCGACGGAGGCCGAGCCCGACTGAGGCACTGCCGGCGACGAGGCCCGTCAGACCCGTGCGGCACATTGCTACGGTGGCCAAGTGACCGCGACGATCCTGCACTGCACCGACGGCTCCGAGGTGTCGTTGGAAGCCCTCGCCACCGGCCTCGAACTGCTCGGCCGGGACCATCACTCCCTGCTGGCTACGGTGGCCGACGCCCCTGACCCCGACGTACTCTCCGGTACCGGCCATGCTGGGGCCGAGATGTCCGCTGCGGAGTTCGACCTGGCCGTCGGGTCGGCCCATGCGTCGGCCCGCCATGTGTTGGGCGAAGCTGAGGCCCGGTTGGGCATCGGCGGCATCGAGGTCCGGGTCCTCGGTGGCGATCCGGCCGGCGCCATCTGCCAGCTCGCCGTCGAGGTGGGGGGCCGGGCGATCGTGCTCGGAACCCGTCGGCGGGGCGGCATCGCCCGGGCCCTGCTGGGTTCGGTATCGGACTATGTGGTGCGCTGCGCCCCATGCCCGCAGTGGTGACCGGATCCCACCAAGGCATCTGACCGAAACGCCCGCAAGACAATTCGACAGTCCCACAGGACCGCCATCCCGATGAGCGCAAGGAGACCAGACCGATGCACGCGTTGAGTGGTTACCTTGAGTTCCCTGAAGACCAGCGTGAGGTCACGCTCGCCGCTCTACTCGAGATCTGCACCCTCAGCCGGCTGGATCCGGGTTGCATCGACTACTGGTGGGCAGAGGACGTAGAACAACCGAACCGGTTTCGCTTCTTCGAGTGCTGGCAGACCCTCGACGCGTTCGAGGCCCACCAGGCGCAGCCCTACGAGGTGGCATTCATGAGTGACCTCGTAGCACGCATCGTAGGCTTCGACGCACACGTTATGGACATCCCTGAACGTCGGTCCGTTCTCGGGGGCTGATCTGATGGAAGCGGCGGCGCCACGACTGGTACTCCTCGGCGCCACGGTGGTGGTCGGTGATGGCACCGTGCGCCAGCGGGCCACCGTCGTGGTCGAGGGCGACCAGATCGCTTCGGTAGAGGACGGACTTCCCGGCGGAACGCGTCCTGGCGACCGCACCGTGGACCTGGCCGGCCGCACCGTGATGCCCGGCATGGTCAACTGCCACTTCCATGCCACCTACCACAAGCTCGGCTCGGTAGCAGCCCCGTTCGGTCTCGAGGAGCCCATGGCCATGCAGGTGGTGAGGGCCGTCCGGAACCTGGAGAAGCTGGTGAGGGCCGGCTTCACCGGCGCGGTCAGCGCCGGCGCTCCGTTCGCCATCGACGCCTCCATGAAATCAGCTATCGACCGAAATCTCCTCGTCGGCCCACGCCTGGTGCCATGCAGCCGGGACATCTCGACCACGGGCCATGCCGGCGACCGAAGCTTCCCCAACCACTGGGAGATCGGTGCCCTCGGAGCGATCCGTCGCAGCGACGGTCCCGACGAATTCCGCCGTTCGGTGCGCCTGGAGATCAAGGAGGGAGCCGAGATGATCAAGGTCTTCGTCACGGGCGGCCATGGGACAGTCGGACCCCGCGAGCAGACCGAGGTGAGCCGCGACGAACTGGAGGCCGCCATCGACGCCGCTCATCAGCGGGGTGCGCGGGTGCGCGGCCATATCGCCAACAAAGAAGCCATGCTCATGGCCCTCGACCTCGGCATCGATATCGTCGACCATGGTGACGGTATGGACGCCGAATGCATCGCGCGGCTCATCGAGTCCGACACGCCGGTAGTGCCCTCGATGCTCTTTCCCGCCCGCTTCCTCGCCTCGATGGGCGGGGCGTCACTCGGGTTCACTGACGCGATGAGCGACGATATCGACGCCATGGCCGCCATACTGCCTGAGGCCAATGCAGCCGGCGTGCGCCTGGTACTGGGCGACGATTTCGGTGCCATCAACTTTCCCCACGGTCCCTACGGCGACGAACTCGCCTACTACGTCGAGGAGGTGGGGATTCCGGCCCTCGACGTCCTGACGTGGGCCACCCGCAACGGTGCTGAGGTACTTGGCCGAGGTGACGACCTCGGTACCGTCGAGGCCGGCAAGCTCGCCGATCTGCTCGTGGTGGACGGTGACCCGGTGGCCGATATCAACGTGCTGCGAGACCCTGACGCACTGTTGGCCGTGCTGCTCGGGGGGCAAATGGTTAGCGACCGACTGCCCGACACAGCGCGAGGGCGCCGGCGCCCTTGACGGGCTAGAACGTGCCCGTGAACATCTTCCCTCTGATTGCCGGCGAACGTCGACGCTTGGCCGATGCACTCGAATTGTTGACGCCCGAAGCGTGGGACTCACCATCGCTGTGCGCCGGCTGGACGGTCCACATGGTGGCCGCCCATCTCAACTCGCCCTGGGAGGCATCAATCCCGTCCATCCTGATCGAGGTGATCAGGGCCCGAAGTCTGGCCGGCGGCTTCGACCGCTTGGCCCGCAAGATCGCCGTTGCCCTGCCTCCGGCTGCCTGCGTGGCCGGTCTGCGCGAACACGCCGACTCACGGTTCACCCCGCCAGGGTTCGGACCTGAGGCACCGCTGACCGACGTGATCGTGCACGGTGCAGACATGCTGACGCCATTCGGCCCGTCGGTTGAGATCGACCCGGTTGCTCTGGTCACCTCGCTCGATTTCCTCACACGGGGGAGGTCGAAGGGGTTCGTGGCCAAAGGTCGAATTGATGATCTGGTATTCGAAGCGAGCGACCTCGACTTCCGCGGTGGACCGGGCCCACTTGTCGTCCGAGGTCCGGCGCTGGCGTTGTGCGGTGGCCTGTGCGGACGGCGATCGTTTCTGGGTCAACTGTCGGGTGAGGGCTTCGACACACTGTCCGTCCGGATTTGAGCCGAAGCCCTGGAGTCAACTCGCGGTCGGAGGGGAGTTGAAATCCTGAGCGGTTTCCGTCCAAATCCGTCAGCAAGGCGAGCGCCAAATGTGCAGTCGGCAATCGTTCCTGATCCTCGGGAAGCAAAATGCGACCTCGTCCCTTCAGCAATCGTTCGGTGAACGCCCGCCCATCCGCGTACCATCTCCATCCACCAGACGCTCCCCCGGGAACCATCTCCGGTTGCCACTCGGAGCGGCCAATGGGCTAACACTGTGCGGCTGACGGGCCAGGGTACGTTGGTGAAGCACCCAACCAATCAAGGAGCACCGCAATGGCTGAAGCCTGGATCATCGACGCCGTCCGCACGCCGCGTGGTATCGGCAAAGTCGGCAAGGGGGCTCTGGCCGACCAGCACCCGCAGATCATCGGGGCCGCAGTGCTCAAGGCAATTGCCGAACGGAACGACCTCGCCACGTCCGATGTCGACGACATCATCTGGGGCACAAGTCGCCAGGTCGGCACACAAGGCGGCGACCTGGGTCGCATGGCCGCCCTCCAGGCTGGCTACGACATGCATTCCAGCGGGGTCACCCTCGACCGATACTGCGGTTCGGGCATCACCGCAGTCAACCTGGCTGCTGCGTCGGTGATGGCCGGATTCGAGGACTGCATGATCGCCGGCGGCACGGAGCTCATGTCCTCCTACGGCACCAACAAGGTCGAGGGTGGCGGATTCTTCATCGACTCGGGCAACGAGCATCTGCGTTCCTTGTGGCCTCAGCCCAACCAGGGCGTAGCCGCCGACGCCATCGCCACCATCGAGGGGATCTCCCGCCGGGCCCTCGACGAACTGGCCGAGTCCTCGCAGGCTCGGGCGGCTACGGCCATCGCCGAAGGACGCTTCGACAAGAGTCTCGTCCCGGTTTACGACCCCGACGGCAATCTGCTGCTCGACAAAGAAGAGTTCCCCCGACCGGGTACCACCGCTGACAAGTTGGGCCAGCTGACACCGTCATTCGAGGGGATTGCCGACATCGCCCTCAACGCCGACGGTCTCACCTTCCGCAAGATGATCGCCCAGAAGTACCCGGAACTTACGATCGAGCACGTGCACCACGCCGGCAACTCCTCGGGCGTCGTGGACGGCGCCGCCGCACTGTTGATCACCAGTGCAGAGTATGCGCGGGCCCACGGACTCACCCCTCGGGCCCGGATCGTCGCCGCCGCCAACATGGGCGACGACCCGACTCTGATGCTGAACGCTCCGGTGCCGGCGGCCAGGAAAGTACTCGCCAAAGCAGGAATGACCGTCGACCAGATCGACCTCTTCGAGGTCAACGAGGCGTTCGCCGTTGTACCCGAGAAGTTCATCCGCGACCTTGAGCTCGACCGTTCCAAAGTCAATGTGAACGGCGGTGCCATGGCCCTCGGACACCCGATCGGTGCGACAGGTTCCATGCTGATCGGCACGGTCCTCGACGAACTCGAGCGCCAGGACAAGCAGTTCGGACTGGTCACCATGTGCGCGGCTGGCGGGATGGCACCGGCCGTCATTATCGAGCGCATCTGAATCGACGGCCTGACGGCGCCCCGCCGTCTTCGATGCAACCATCCGGCCCGGGCGCCAGGCCCGGGCCGGTGCGCGTCCCGGAGTTAGAGGGACGATCCGAGGAACTTGGTGATCAGCCCACCCAGACGCTCCGGCTCCTGCGCCATGAAGGCATGGCCGCACCCGTTGAATCGCTCGACGATCGTGGCGTCCCACCGTGCGGCCAACAGATCGGCGTTGGCCGGCGGAATCACGATGTCCTCGGCACCGGTGGCGACCAGGACCGGCGGGACAGGTGTAGACGGCAGATGGGGCTCCATCGCGTGCCACACATTGATGGCCCGCTCTTGGGCCATCAATGTGTCGGTCGACAGTGCGGCCCGGGCCCCGGCCACCACGTCGCCGAACTGCCGGTCGATTTCGGCCGCCACCTCGGCCGGAAACAAGAGCGAGAGCATCCGGCTGGCCTGCTGGCGAGGCGAGCCCGAGTGGTCGATCAGCCGTTCCCAGACCCCGGGGTTGGCCACAATCGCGTCTGGTCCACCGGCATCGGTGCCGAGCAGCGCCACTGCCGACACCCGAGCAGGGTGGCGGACGGCCAAGGACTGGGCGACCATGCCCCCCATCGACCAGCCCACCACCGGGATCGGCCCTAAATCGAGGCAGTCGAGCACCACCACGAGGTCATCGGCCATCGAGTCGATCGTCACCGTCGACAATTCCCCAGGCGTGGAGGAACCCATGCCTTGGTGATCCGGCGCTATGACGGTGCACGACGAATGAAGCGCTGCCAAAAACGTCGGATCCCAATCGTTGGAGGTACCGGAGTACCCGTTGACGAGCAACACCGGTGGTCCCGTTCCTGTCGACCGGACACCGAGCACCCGGCCTGATCCGCCGGATACGGGCAAAATTGTGATGCGGTCCATGGACG
>JAYVYR010000268.1:0-4258 GCA_043784065.1 Acidimicrobiaceae bacterium | reverse complement strand
CCGGATCGGTGCACCGGACAGGCGGTGACCGACCATGGGGAGGGTAAGCCCTACACGATGACCCAGCGTAGAATTCCGCCCGGACTCAACCGGGTGCCGTTGTTTGCCATTGTCGCCACGCTGCTGATGGGCAGTGTGGCGGTCGCAGCGGGCGCCGGGGCCCAGGCGTCGACCGTGTCCCCTCCCACCTACACGTTGGGCCGCATCGGCCACGATGCCGGAAACACGGGCGCCTCTGCCGACCCCGGCGTCTCCACGGCCAACGCCGCACACCTCGGAGTGCGAGTGCGCTGGATGGCCAACACCGGTGCGGCCAGTGTGAGCTCACCGGTGACCGCCTGGAGTCCACAGCTCGGAAAGACGCTCGTGTTCCTCGGAAACAACGCCGGCTACATCACCGCGTTCGATCAGGCCACGGGGGCGACGATCTGGTCCGACCAGCTCGGTTCGGCGATCGTGTCATCGCCACTGGTCGAAGGCAACGATCTGTGGGTGTCACGTGACTTCAGTCCGTTGCTCTACAACATCGACATCGCCACCGGCGCCATCAAGTGCTCTCCCCCACTGGTCTCGACCAGCGAAGGCAGCCCCACTATGGGACCACCCGCGGGGGGAGTACGTCGATCGATATCGGCGTTAACGACCGGGGGACCCAGGGCAGCGGTCCCGTCTACTCCATCAGCGCCGCTGACTGCTCGGTCAACTGGCAGTTCACCGGGTACACCTCGGTCACCGGCTCGTGGGACCCGCTGAGCTTCGGCACCGACGCCAACGGCCGGTCACTGGTGCTGTTCGGCACCTCCGACCCAGATCGTACGGTCTATGCCCTCGGCGCCTTGACCGGGCAGAAGGTCTGGTCGTACAACACCCCGCCGGAGCCGGGAAACACCAACGCGGACATCGACGTCGCAGCCGGGGTGACGGTGTCTCCCCCGGGCAACAACGGGTTCGCTGACGGTGTGGCCTACGTGCCCTGCGAGGACGGCTACCTGGCGGCGTTCGACCTCACCACCGGAGTGCTGCTGTGGAGCACCTACTTCGGTGCTGATCTCCCGCAGTACCACACGGCGCGGGCGACAGCCGCCCTCATTGGCGATTCCGTCGTGTTCGGTGAGGCGAGTGGCGTGCGGGCCATCAACGCCACGACCGGAGCCATCGAATGGTCGTACGACACCGGTGGCATCGAGTCGAATTCGGCGGCGGCCGGCATCGGACCGCCAGGGGCACAGGTCGTCGCCGTCACCACCGTGACCGGGTCCTTCGACGTCCTCGACGCCTCCAACGGGCATCTGCTCTACCAGTACCGGTCACCCTCCTTCTCGACCTCGTCGTTCGCCGAGGTGGACGGGAACTTGCTGACCGCATCGTCGGACGGGTATCTCTACGATCTCGCTGTGGGAGGTGGGAACGGTGCAGGTCCGACGACCAGCACCGGCTTCCCCACCCGTGGGGCGAAGCTGGCCAATCCGTTGGGCCCCGTAGTCATCCGAGGGTCGGCCAGTGCCGCGGCCGGCGGTATCGCCACCGTGGCCATCGCCATCCAGTCGGGCGACAGCACGGGACCGTGGTGGAACGGGCAGTCCCAAACCTGGACCACCGGTTTCGCCGACAACACCGCCTCCATCGCCAATGTGGGCGCCACTCATACGACCTGGACCTACCGTCTTCCCGTGTCGTCCTCGGGAGGCACGTACCGAGTCGAGGTCGGTGCCGTGCAGCAGAACGGGCTGGCGGACGTCAGCAATCTCACCTCGATACCGAAGTCGACAGACTTCACCTTTGCCGTAACGAGTGCCCCTGGGGTTCCCCACCTGTGGGTGAACTCCCAGTGGGTTGTGCCCGGAACCGCAGTTACCGTCAATGGTTCGGGCTTCCGGGCGGGGGAGACTGTGGACTTCTCCTTCGACGGGACGGTCATGACTACGAAGAAGGCCTCGTCGACGGGGACTACCGGGTCAGTGGCGGTCAAGGTCCCTGCCACCGGCTCATTCGGGCCGGCCGCAGTGGTCGCCACCGGGGAGAGCAGTGGTGGGTCCAGTTCGGCGGAGTTCCTCGTCTCCAACGCCTGGGCCGGTTCGGGTTACAACGCGGCGCACACCAACTACGAGCCCAACGATCCGGTACTGTTGCACTCAGTCGCCCCTGGGCCCCCGAGCTTCCTCAACCCAGCGTGGACCGACAGTACCGGGGCAGCGGTACGCACCTCCCCGGCGATCAACCACGGTGGCGCATACATCGTCAATGAGGCCGGTCTGGTGGAAGCAGCGAGCGTCCACACCGGACAGCCGGTCTGGACCACGACCGAGTCAAGTGCGGTGCGATCGTCCCTGGCAGTGGGTGGATCCCTCGTCGTCTTCGGCACCATGGGAAACTCGGTCGTGGCGCTCCACCAAGAGGACAGATCGCCGGCGTGGTCGGCGCAGATGTCGTCGTCGGTCGAGTCGGCGCCGGCGCTCACCACTACCGGTGTCGTCGTGGGGACGGACAACGGCACGGTGCATGACCTCGACCTGGCCACTGGGACCGTCCAGTGGACGGCAAGACTCAGCGGAGCGGTCACCGCGTCGCCGTCGTCGGCGACAGCAGCGGAGCCGTGACCGCCCTGTCCGCATCCACAGGGGCCGTCCTGTGAACCGCGCCGACGGGTGGTCCAGTGACAGCTGCCGCCGCGCTCTACCGCGGTTCCGTATACGTGGGCTCGGGGGACGGAATCGTCTACGCACTGTCCGAGTCGACCGGTGCTATTTTGTGGAAGACGGCGACGTCGGGCCCGATCACCGCCGGTGGCTCGATCTACGCCTTCTGCGGCGCTCCCCACTACTACGCCGTCGGTTCGCAGGGCGGTGACGTTCACCTGCTCGACATGGCCGACGGCTCGGTGTTCATCGATACGCCGGTCGGCGGACTCGTCGTGGGTCTGGCCGCCTCGGTCGGCTGGATCGCGGCTTCCACGAGCAACGGGCAGCTGTGAGGACTCAAGCGCAGAGCCGAGCCGATCTGGAAGATCACCGGCGGTGCTCCCTTCGCCTCCGCACCGTCCATCGTGAATGGCGTCCTCTACGTCGGTTCGACGGATCAGACCGTCACCGCCTACACGGTGACCGGTCGGCCCATCCCGTGACCCGGCCCACCGGATGGACGCATTCCGGACCTCGGGCGATAGCACCGACATGCGCGGGTTGGATGCAGCGCACCGGCGCCCACGCCGGTCGCCGTCGGGCGCCGAGGCATAACCGGAATACTCGGGTAACATCATCTTCTTGACCTCGCCACGCACACGACGGGGATCAGCCTCCGCCATCGGTGTCGTGCTCCTCGGGGTCCTGGTGGCAGCCTGTGGTGCCTCGACCACCTCGGCGCCGTCAACCAGCTCCTCGGCGTCATCCCCATCGGGCAACACGAGCGCCACCCCGTCCGGGACCGGCGTACCGGTGCCGGCCTCCGGGGCCTATCTCGGTGCCTGGATCCACCCGGTGAGCCCCGGTAGCAACACCTCGTCCTTTGCCACCGAACAGCAGTACCTGACTTCGGTCCAGGCAGCGACGGTGCGTCACCTGGGCATACTCCATGTGTTCTCCTCATTCAAGAACCCAGCGCCGATTTCGAGCATGACGGCGATCTCCACCAATGGGTCGATCCCCATGGTTGACTGGGGGTGCACATCGTCCATGGCGGTCACCTCGGGTGCCGACGATGCCAAGATCACCGCATTCGCGCAGGCCCTACGTTCCTTCGGGAAGCCGGTCCTCCTGCGGGAGTGCTGGGAGATGAACTTCCCGAAGTCCCACTCGCAGCTCTTCGATGCGGCCGGGTTCGTGGCTTCGTGGCAGCACATCTGGACGATCTTCAACCAGGTCGGGGTTCCCAACGTGGCCTTCGTATGGTGTCCGGGGGTGTCCGGCACCGATCCCGCCCCGTTCTACCCGGGCGACCAGTACATCGACTGGATCGGCGTGGACGGCTACGACCGCAAGGGAACGTCGAGCTTCTCCTCCCTGTTTTCGGCCTACTACCAGACATGGTCGACGCACGGAAAGCCAATGGTGGTGTGCGAGACCGGCTCCATGGAACCCAATCAGGCCGCCTATGTCGAGTCGAT
This sequence comes from Acidimicrobiaceae bacterium, assembly GCA_043784065.1. Lineage (GTDB taxonomy): Bacteria > Actinomycetota > Acidimicrobiia > Acidimicrobiales > RAAP-2 > Bog-756. The sequence continues at coordinate 159 of JAYVYR010000268.1, read as the reverse complement.
CGGCACAGATGCCCCGGCCATGCCCGACTTCAAGGCGGTTGTGTACTTCGACGGAATCGGGCCCGCTGGAAGCTGGGTCCTGACCGGGGACGGACTGACCGCATTCGGTGCTCTGGCCAGGAAGCCGTACTTCACCCATTAGCCGCTTCACTTTGGCCG
>JAYVYR010000267.1:0-4182 GCA_043784065.1 Acidimicrobiaceae bacterium | reverse complement strand
GCCCCCTCGCTGAGGGCGGCTTTCGGCCGGCTTGCTGATGCCAGGGCGTGGGCCATTGAGGTTGCTTGTTCGAACTCTTCACATCCGGTGACCGGCGACCATCGCAGCGGCACGGCACCGTCGGGAATCATGGTGGTGCCCGACGGGTCGAAGACGAAGCAGTTTCCGAGCTGCCAGCGGGCATGGATAGTGGCGGCCAGCACGTCGGGCTTGGTCGAGGTCGACACCACGGCGGCCGGAGCATCGAGGACGCAGGGGATGACGATGGTCGAGGTCTTGCCGGACCGGGGAGGCCCGAGGATCATCATGGATGCCTCGGGACCGGCGAACGTGGGAGCGGTCGACCCTTCGTCATTGACACCGTCCCCGCTGTAGAGACCCCACCATGGCCGACCCGGAATGTCGGTGGGAAATACTTGTTGCACGGGAGCGTCGGGCTCAACGCTGCGCTTGCGCCTCATCGACCAGTTCCCTTCACCGGCCGATGCCCCGACCCGGTCCTTCGAGCTCGAGGCTCAGCCCGAGCCGACGCTGGTAGGTGCGGACCTGGGCGAGCACTCGCTCGTACTCGGTGCGCTGGAATGCCTCGAGGGGTGGAGGGCCGAGTGCGGCATTCTCCTCGGACCCGCTTCTGTTGAAGCCGCCCGCCCTAGTGCCGCCCGCCTTGATTCCGCTCTCGTTGATGCCGCTCTCCCTATTTCCATCCTCGTTGATGCCGTAGCGGGTCCAGTAGGTGGTGACAGCGCGGGCCACCCGATCGTAGGCAGGACGTTCTGCGAGAAACGCCGGTCGGCGACCGAGCATGGGCACAAGATACCGGTTCGCTTGTTGATTGAACATGTGACCATCAATCGCGTGCCCATCATCCGGGAGCCGGTCGATCGATGGCCGCTTGATTGAAGGCTGATCGATTGAGGGCTGGTCGATGGAGAGTGGGGGCTCTGCAGTAGCCGGCTCAAAGGCGACCCTGGCGTCGACCAAAGGAGTGCGGCTCGTCCCGAATGGTTCGGGGAGGTCGTCTGAAGCCAGACCTTTGGCCCGTGACACCAGGAATCGTTTCTCCACGCCGTGCATCGGGTTGGTCTCCCTCCGCAGATCCGGGGTGATTCCATCCTCAAAGGCGGAGACCGGAACGTACAGATCGGTCCCCTTCCTGGCTCTACTCATGGCCACGTAGCCCGCCTCTCGGGTGAGCGAGTCGGTGGCCAGGACGAAGGCACGGTCCACGGTAAGGCCCTGTGATTTGTGGATCGTGGTGGCATAGCCATGGTCGAGGTGCCCATCGATCACGTATCCGAGCGGAAGATTCCGGAGGCCCTTGTCAGTGGCAACCGTAATCTCCTCGTCGGTGATCGAACGGATCGTGCCTGTGGTGCCGTTCACGACATCGAGCGCACTGTCGTTGCGGAGGCAGATCACCAGGTCACCTGCAACAAGTCCCACCCCTCCGATGTCGATCTGGTCGGTGGCCAGCTCGCCGGTCTGGCGCAGTGCGGTTCGGGCCAACTGGTTCAGAGCACTGACGTCATCGCGGTTGACGGCCAGCATCACTGAGTCGTCACCGGTGACCCGGGCCATCAACCATGCCTCCACCAACTGGGACCGTGCTTCTTTCATCGATGGGGCGCAATGGACTCGGTCGGCCAGTTCGAATGCGGCGAGACCCCAGATCGGGTTGCCGTGACGCAGTTCGTCGAGAGCCATGCGCTCCCAGGCTGCCCCCTGGCGGTGGTTGCCGGTCAGTTCGACGGCTCCGAGACGCTCGATGAGTCCGGCTACTGCCCCGCCGGCATCGATTTCGGGAAGCTGCCGGGGATCGCCGACCAACACGACTTTTGCTCCGACCGTTGACGCCTCATCCAGCAGTCTGGCGAGCTGGCGGGTCCCCACCATGCCAGCCTCGTCGAGGACGACGATGTGGCTCGGTCCGAGCACGTTGGCACCCTTGTCGAGATCGTTGATGAGACGGCTCAGAGTGGTCGAGGGGATGCCTGCCTCTTCTTCGAGTCCCATTGCCGCCCGAGCAGAGAGGGCGGCTCCGGTCAAGGAGAACCCCGCGCTCCGCCAAGCCTGGTTGCTTGCGGCAAGGGCTGTCGTTTTGCCCGACCCGGCACGGCCGACCACGACATCGACACCGGCCCCTGACGTGGTGAGCCTGGTGACCATTGCCCGTTGGTCGTCGTCCAATTGCGGGAAGTGACTGAGCGCTGACTCGACGTCGTGAGCATTGACGGTGGCGACGCCGTCCCCGGCACGAGAGACCGCCCCCTGCAGTAGGGCGGTCTCGATGGTGAGCAGCTCGACGGTCGTGTGCCGCGGTTCGCCCCCTCGGCCGACACTGGCCAGTGGCACGACTTCACTTGAGGCGAGCACGTGATCGGCAACCCGCTCGATCTCGGCCACCGAACCGCCGTCAACCAGTCGACCGGCAACCGCCCGAACGAGATCTCGCCGTTCGAAAGTCGAATCGGAAGCACAGAGCCCTTCGGGGCCGGTGAGTTCGTCGACTAGTACGTCCAGGTCCAACTGCTCGACCCGCTCGGGAACATGGGAGCACAGCAGTTCGTCGAGTCCCAATGCGCCGAGTCCGGAGTCATCAATGGCCAGGTCGCTAGCCCGGGCCCGCCACTTCCCATGGAGGTCAGTCGGTCCCTCGAGGTTTCGATCGGTGTCCCGGTCCTTGGGTCCCCGGGTGATCAAGGCGGCTACTTCGGCGGCTCGCGCTGACGTCGTTCCGTGGCTGGCCATGTGGCGTTCGATCTCGGCGCGACGGGTGGAGAAGGTCTTCAAGAGGACTTCGGAGATGCCGTCCACCTCGGCCATCCCGTTGGTCACGGGGCCGAAGCGGACGCCCAGCGCATCGGACAGCTCGGCCCGGAGCGCTGCCTGGTAGAGAAACCCGGCAGCCCGGGAATGGAAGTAGAGGAGTCGGGCATCGGGTGCCGACCAGGCGCCATCATGGCCGAGGGTCGCATTGGCCACCAGGACGTGGGTATGGAGCTGTGGGTCACCGGCCCGAGAGGTTCGATGCTGGAAGCCAGCGGCGATCAACCCCTCGGCACCTATCCGACGCTCGCCTCCGGCCCCCCGGCGAGCTTTCAGGGCGTTGCGCTCGAGATAGCCGAGCGCATCGGCAACTGCTTCTGCGTGCGCCTTTCGGACGACGTCCGATACCGAGGGGTCGCCCAAGCCGTAGAGGAGGGAGACGGATTTCGGAGCAGAGAACGTGAAGTCGAACCCGGACACCCGACCTTCCGGTCGGGCCCGACCCGCCGTCAGCGAGCGGCCGTCGGGGGCGAACCCGGACAACACGGACCGCAGATGGTCCGGCGTCACCTCGCCGACTAGTCCGAGACCGTAACTGCCCGATCCGAGCCACTGGCCGGGGGCCTCACCAGAGCCGGTGTAGTACTCCTCATGACCTTTTGCCACCGTGTCCAGGTAGTACTTCTCGGACCCGGCGACCATCTTGCCGATGGACAGCATCGAGGTCCTCAGGCGTGATCGTCGAAGTCTGTTGCTGAGTCCGCTGACGATCCTGAGCCGGCGCCCAGTGATGAGCCGCCGGCCCCCACTAGAGCGAGGAGAGCGATCTTCGGGACCAAGCGACGACGTCCGAGCTTGATGACCGGGAGTTCACCGCGGGCGACGAGTTCGTAGGCGAAGGCCCGAGAAATCCCGAGCAGTTCACCCGCCTCGGCCACAGTGAAGACCAGTCGGTCGTCACCGTCCACATGGTTCGGTGAGGAGGTGGGAATGGGGACTGTAGTGGTTGTCATGGACCGCAGATTGCGCTGTGGACGTCCACGTCAGTGTCCACAGGAACGTCCACACCAGGGAAAATGTCAGAATTGTTTCCGAATCGACTATTGGCAGGTGACCTGCCGGGAGAGTTGGCGTCGAGGAGCGGGAATTATCAAGGGTCGGGTCAACAAGTAGCTCGATCGGGAGCTACTGACTCCCAGCCAACCGGGATAGCGGTCCTGCGAGTGGAATGGCGATCCATCCCTCGCGAAGGGCGACCGCCCGGTCCTCTTGGGGAATCGGCTCCACCAATGCCATGGCGGCGGCCCGAGCCACGAATGCCGCAACCAGGGCGTCGAAGGCGTCGTCGCTGGCGAAGCAGAGGTCCTTGTCGGACCCGTCGAGGTCTAGCCACGTGTCGGTATCGGCAAGGAAGGC
>JAYVYR010000266.1:0-3177 GCA_043784065.1 Acidimicrobiaceae bacterium | reverse complement strand
TTGGTGCGGCCGGCCGCCGAACTCCCCCATGTGTTCGTGACCGGTTTCGCCGGGGCCGTCATCTGGCTGGCCGCCTGGCGACGGGGCCGGGCCATCACGTGGGCCGGTGTGGCGGCCTTCGCTGTTGCCGTGGGCCTCCACTCGTTTCACGACGGGTTCATCACCCTGTTCGGAGTCAACCCGCAGCCCTCGCCCTCGGCGATCGCTCACTCGGCGGGGGAGGCGGTCGGCAAAGGCCTGGCCGGCGCCCTGTTCGCCGTCGGCATCAGCATCGCGGCGTTTCTACTCGGTCGCCATGGGGCGAGAGAGCTGTCGCCTCCCAGTGTGGTTGCCGCTACCCCGCCCCCGTGGCGTCCACAGATCAAAGGCTGGGGCGCTGTCGACCCTGACCGGGCCCAGGCCCCTCTGCCGGTTGCCGGGTGGGTCGCCCCTGCGTATGGGAATCACGGTGGCTACGCGCCACCCCCAGTCCACGGTGGCTACGCGCCACCCGGTGCAATGCCGACAATGCCACCACCTCTCGCAGTTCCTGATGGGGTATCTGTGGCAGTTGCCACCGTGCCCGGACTGCTCGCACCCCCGACAGCACCGCCTGGTTGGTACTCCTACCCGAACGATAGATCCCGCTTGATCTGGTGGTCCGGGACCACGTGGTTGGCTTCGCTGTACTGGGACGGAAACACCTGGCGACAGGAGTAAGCGCCTGGCGCACCTGACCGACGGCGTGGCGCAGGTACTGTCCGGACTGGTAGCACTACATCTGGTCACACTCGACGTGGCCACCGAAGGGGGAACTCCACATGATTCTCGACCGCTTCCGTCTGGACGACCAGGTGGCCATCATCACCGGTGCCGGACGCGGTATCGGTGCCGCCGCTGCAGTCGCACTGGCCGAGGCCGGAGCCGATGTCGTCATCTCGGCCCGGACCGTCGAACAACTCGACGCGGTCGTCGCCCAAGTGGAGGCCGCCGGTCGCCGGGCGGTGTCCGTGCCGGCCAACTTGAACGATCTCGACGCCGTGGCCACCCTGGTGGACCACGCCCGCGATGCCTTCGGCCGGCTCGACATCGTGGTGAACAACGTAGGAGGCACGATGCCCCAGTCGTTCCTCGACACCACGCCGAAGGTTCTGGAGGCGGCGTTCCACTTCAACGTGGCCACTGCCCACACCCTGCTCCGTGCCGCCGTTCCCCTGATGGTCGAGAACGGCGGCGGGTCAGCCGTCAACATCTCGTCGGCAATGGGCCGTATGGCAGACCGAGGCTTTGTCGCCTACGGCACGGCCAAGGGCGCATTAGCCCACTACACCCGGCTGGCGGCCATGGACCTGGCCCCTCGCATCCGGGTGAATGCCATTGCCGTCGGCTCGGTGGCCACGTCGGCACTCGACATCGTCATGCAGGTCGACGAGATGCGTACCACCATGGAGGAGGCAACTCCGCTGGGTCGCATCGGCGACCCCGAAGACATTGCGGCGGCCATCGTCTACCTGACCTCGCCCGCCGGCGCCTACGTGACAGGCAAGATCCTTGAGGTCGACGGCGGGATCGGTGCCCCGACCCTGCCCCTTGGCATTCCGGACGTCTGAGCACTCCCTTCCCCAGGTTTTTGATCCCCGTTTCTGCCGTCATCAATCCCGCAAGGAGCACCTCATGAGCAAGACCTACCGCGTCGTCGCCTGGAGCACCGGCAACGTCGGACGCCATGTCATCGCTGGCATCGACGCCCGCCCCGACCTCGAACTGGTCGGCCTTTGGGTGTCGAATCCGGACAAGGTCGGCAAAGACGCCGGCGAACTGGCGGGTCTCGACCGCACGCTCGGTGTGACCGCCACAAATGACGCTCAAGCGCTGTTCGACCTGAAGCCCGATGCCATCGTCCATACCGCCATGGCCGACGACCGACTGTTCGAGGCACTGGGCGACATGCAGGCGATGTTGAAGGCTGGGATCAACGTGCTCTCGTCGGGGCCGGTCTTCCTGCAGTACCCCTACGGCGTGGTCGACGAAGGCATGATCACCCCGACCGTCGATGCGGCCAACCAGGGCGGTGTCTCCATCTTCGTCAACGGAGTCGACCCCGGATTCGCCAACGACGCCCTCCCCCTGGTGCTGTCCGGTGTAAGCGAGCAGATCGACGAGGTCCGGGTGGCCGAGGTACTCAACTACGCCACGTATAACCAGGGCATGGTCCTCTTCGATATCATGGGGTTCGGTCGACCGATCGACGACGTTCCGATGATCCTGCAGCCCGGCGTCATGACCATGGCGTGGGGCAGCGTGGTCCGGCAGCTGGCCGCAGGCCTGCAGGTGGAGCTCGATGGTGACCTGATCGAGTGGTACGAGCGGGTGCCGGCCCCCGAAACGTTCGAGGTCGACGCCGGCACCATCGAAGCGGGCACCGCCGCCGCTCTGCACTTCGAATTGCGGGGCATGAAGAACGGCAAGGCTGTCATCGTGCTCGAGCACGTGACCCGGCTCCGCGACGACCTCGCCCCCGAGTGGCCCCAGCCGGCCGGTCAGGGCTGCTACCGGGTGACCATCACCGGCGAGCCGACCTACACGGTCGACATGCAGCTGATGGGGCGAGACGGCGATCACAACACGGGCGGCCTGAAGGCCACTGCCATGCGGCTCGTCAACGCCGTGCCGGCCGTGGTCGAAGGTGCGCCGGGACTGTTGACCGCACTGGACCTTCCGCCGGTCTACGGAACCGGCCTCATCCGCTGACCAGACGCGCCAAAAGGCCTGCGCGGCTGGTCCGCGCTACTTCGGCGGCAGTGTCTGTACGAAGTCGACACCGCGATCGACCCACTCGTCAAGGTCAGTGTCCTCGGCTAGACCCTCGGCATCGACCACGACGAAGCCCCGCATCGGCCGCCCAGTCATGTCCATCTCACGGGTAAACGGCAGTGTCAAGGTGGAGTCGTAGTCGTCGCGGGCCACCCGGACCAGGAGATCGTCACCGATGATCCCGCAGGCCATGTTGCCGGCAACCATGAAGACCAACCCGCCGAACATCTTTTTCTCGACCACGTCCGGGGCGCCATCGAACAGGATGCGGACCCGCTCGGCCAATCCTTCGTCGTAGGCCATAGTGCAACCGTAGCCAGCCGCAGGACAGGAGCACCGGTGCGCCAGAATTCGATTTGGTCTTTGTTGGTATCAGATGTGATA
>JAYVYR010000265.1:0-7475 GCA_043784065.1 Acidimicrobiaceae bacterium | reverse complement strand
GCCTTCTCTGCCTGCCGGGATGCCGGCATGGACTGGATCACCTATCGACGCGGCAAGCTGGCCCCAGTCAACGCACCGGTCACGCGCAGCTGGTCGATGCGTGGCGAGCGCCGGGTGGTGGTCCACGTAGCCGACGAGGTGATCGACATCGCCGGCTACGGCGAAGCCCGCCAGCTGACCCTCTTCGAGCGGGGCGCGGTCGTGCTCCAAGTGCTCACGAGCGACAGGAGAGCGACAGGGGCCGCGCTCTTGGCATGGCTGCGTGGCCGGTGGAGTATCGAGAACCTCTTCAAGTACGCCTCTCAGCACAACGGGATCGACTCGATCTCGAGCTACCTCATGGACATCGGTCCCGACGACCGTCGAGTCGACAACCCAGAGCGCAAGAAGCTCCTTGCTGAGGTTCGCAAGGCCGAGTCAACCCTCGCCGATGCCGAGCGAGCGCTCGGGCGACAAAGCGACGCCAGAGTGGGCGACATGGACGAGCACCTAGCGGCCATGCGAACACTGCGTGACGAGGTCGCTATGGCCAACGACGAGCTGGACGAGGCTCGCCAGATCCTGAAGGGCGTCCCGGCCAAGGTTCTTGCCACCGAGCTGGATCCCTCGGTCAAGCGGGCCAAGCTGCGCATCGAGCGCCGGGGACTCCAGATGGTCTGCCGGCTGCTGGCCTTCAACGCCGAGGCATGGCTTGCCGAGCACTTCGACGCCTACCTGGGCGACCCCGACGAGTACCGGGCGATCATGAGGAACCTTCTGCACCTCCCGGGCTCGTTCTCCTACGGGCGCAACACGATCACCGTGACCCTCGATCACCCGGACTCCCCCCGGGTGGCCCGCGCTCTCGAGATGCTGGCCGAGGAGCTCAACAACGCCACCTCGCCCTGCCTCCTCGGCGATCGGCGGGCGCTCATCTACCAGGTAGCGAAGGCAGCGTGAACTTGTCCTCTTTGCACCTGGCTACTTCCGGAGGTCTGAGCCTTCAATCGCTGCTCCGCCTCAGTGGCCGAGGGAGCGCCGAACTGGTCTCGGAAGCTCAGCTCTCGAAACCATCGTTTGAGGCGGTCGAGGTTCAGCTCCTCCTCGTCCAATTCTGCCAGGGTGAACTTCTCTTTGGCGAACTCGCGGACGATCTCGTCATCGAACTTCCCGCACTCGGCAATGAACTCGATCCATGCGGCTTCTCGCTGTTCGGTGTAGTTCCACTCCAGCGCCTCGGCAGTCGAGTCGGTTGGCGTCGCATCGAACACGAACAGCTGTCCCTCAGCACGCGCCACCAGCTCGTCAATCTGCTCGAGCAGTTGGTCAGCCTCGACTCCCGTTTCGTTGTCCTGGTGGCCATGGCGGCATCGATGGCGCCATGGGTGTCGCCGCCTCGTTGCGAACGTGAACGCTCGGATGTGGCCCGGTGCTTGTTGAGATGCGACCGGCCAAACGCGAAGGAGGCAGCGCCTTGCCTGAGGGCGCCAGGGGTGGCCCCCTGACCGTGGTGTTGATGTGTAACACCGCGGTACAAAACACCGCGATATAGAAGTAAAACCGGCGAAGGCCCCCTTCGTGTCTGACAAGCACAGAACAGAATGGAAACCATGCCCGTATCGAGGGCTGGCGCCGCCGGTGCCGGTGGCCGAGGTGGCGGCCTCAAGTTTGCGGGTCGATCTGTCGATACAGGAACGAATGGCCGATCGCATAGGCGGTAGCCTCAATGTCCTTGACTCGAGAAATCCCTGGTTGTAACTTCGACAGAAATACAAATGTGTCAACATCGAGAGCCCCCGGCAGCGGCGAACAATGTTCCTGACAACTGCAAGTTCCTGACAACTGCAAGGCGGGAGACAGACAAATGAAGCGCTGCACACTCATCCGGTTGGGGGCCATTGCCCTGGTTGCCGGGTCCATCGGCCTGACCCCCGTGGCGGCCTTCGCCGCTGGCTCGGGGTACACCCCGGCGACCGGCGGGACAGGCGGCACCGCCACCGGTCTCCCAGGTAGCGTGGTGTCGTCTACCACCATCCAGCCCAGCGGGGGCACGGCCAACGCCACCATCGGAAACTGCACGATCTCAGTAACCGTGCCGGCGGGGGCGTTCACCGGCCCGGTCCAATTGACAGTGACCGATGCCAGCGCGTCGAGTGTGGCCCCGCCTTCAGGCGGTACCACCGTCGTGACGTTCGGCATCGGCTTCTACCAAAATGGCTCCAAGGTGACCGGGACGTTCCCGGCCGTCACCGTCACGGTCTCTTCGCCCTCGATCACCGCCGGGTCGACCGTGTACTTCGTCACGGGCGCGGGTCTGCAGGCCGTGAGTGGGGCCGCGGTGCAGGCAGGATCGGTCACCTTCACGATCACCAGCGATCCGGTGGTCGAGGTGGCCACACCGGCCAGCGCGGCGGCAAGTGGCGCAGTAGGTGCAACCGGAGTCGCCATTTCTGGGGCGACCTCGGCCCAGACCGGCAAGCCCTTCTACCTCGAAGCACTCGTGGCCGCAGCGCTCATGGCGTTCGGCAGTCTGCTGCTCGTCGCACTCCGTCTGCGCCGGCGCACTGCCTAATCTATTGCCGCCGACCCCCCGGGCCCGGCGGCGGTCCGCGCTCGCAGCAGTAGCCGTGCTCGCTCTGAGCGGAGCCGCGTGCGGTTCCGGTGGCAGCGGGTCGACCGACACCACGGCCGCAGCCGCGCGGGCCAGACCGACCCATGTGTACCCGGGGCCAGCCGGGCTGATCGCCGGGGCCCAGCCTCAACCCAATGGGTTCATGTGGCTCTTGGCGCGCACCGATGCGGCGGCCGACCTGCACGAACTCAATCTGACCACGGGCAAGATCGACGTCACCATCCCTGCCGCCTCGAGTTCGACCTCGGTCTCACAGTCACCCTCGGGAGTCCTCGGCGTGGGACTGGCAACGACGACCTCCGGTGCCCTTGAGTTCCGGAACGGAAGCTCCGGGGCGCTCATTGCCACCGTGCCCATCGGCGCGCCCGTGAAGGGTGTGGTGGCCGGGGCCGACGGAACAACCTTCTACGTCCTCAACGGGTCGACCGCCTCGATGAGCGTGACCCTGGTCAACGATCAGACGGACAAGGTGTCGGTGTCGGTACCGGTGCCCCTCGACTCGGTGGCCGTGACCGTCGACCCTACTGGCCAAACCTTCTCCGCCCTCCGCGCCGACGGTCACCTGGACCAGATTGCCGTCGGCACCGGTGCGGTCTCGTCGAGCTTCCCTGTCGGGTCGACGCCGGTCCAGCTCGTCACTGCCGACACGGGCACCACGCTCTACATCCTGAAGAGCACGAGCAGCGGCGCCGGGGCTGACGTCGGCGTCGTCGACACGGCCACCGAATCCCAGATCAGAGCCCTGCCCGCCCCTGCCGACAGCGTCGGCCTTCAGGTCTCGCCCGACGGCCGGACCCTTTTCCTCGTGGTCGGGACCCTGAGCTATGGGAACGTCCAGACCTTCCCCCTAAGCCCCTGAGGCCCCGGGGGTGACGGTCCACACCCAACCACCTCCTCACGGACCCGACGGTTGGCGAGCCGACGGCCGGACCCGGGCCTCCGACGACGTCGTGCCGAACGCCCCGGACGCCCCGGACGCCCCGGACGCAGAGTTCCCCGATCCGGACGGAGCGGTCGTTGTCGGGTCCCCCCCCACTGCCGGTGCCAGCGCCGCGATCGCCCGCACGTGGTGGACGGTGGCCGGCCTCACCGTGCTGCTGTGGGGGTTCCAGCTGTTCGGCTATGTCGACATCTACCCGGTCCTGACCATCGCTGTGGTGGTGCTCGCCTTGTGGGGCCTCGGGACGGTGGTGGCAGTTTGGCAGCCCCATGTGGTGCCCGCTTGGGCAGCCCGGATCCTGGCAGCGATCACCCTCGGGTTGTCGATCGGGGCGTTCATGATCTGGAGCCTCCTCCAGGTGCTGGCCAAGCCGGCGTACGGCACCGACGAGATCGCCTTCGACCAGTACGCCGCCCAGTTGCTGCGGCACGGGGTCAACCCCTACACCCACTCGATGGCGCCCGCCTTCTCGATGTTCCACGTGTCCCCCGACGGCTACACGTTCCTCCTCAACGGCCACGCGGTGACGTCCCTCTCCTATCCGTGCCTGTCGTTCCTCATGTACGTCCCCTTCCTCGCCCTCGGGTGGTCGACCCAGACTGCGGTGGTGGTGAACGTTGTGGCCTGGGCCGCGGGCATTGCAGTCGCCTTCGTGCTCCTGCCCCGGTCGGTCCGACCACTGGCCATCGTGGTGGGTAGCTTCAGCGTCTACATCAGCTACGCAGTGGGCGGAGTCACCGACGCCCTCTTCGTACCGCTCCTGATTGGCGCCGTCTACAAGTGGGACCGGTTCGCCTGGACGCGGGGGCCGGCGGCGTGGCGGGGGCCGTTGCTGCTCGGCCTGGCGATGGCGGTCAAGCAGACACCGTGGCTGGTCCTGCCCTTTCTGCTGGCCGGCGTCACCCTCGAAGCCCGGCGGCTCGGGGCCCCGCGCTCCGGGCTGGGAACGGGCAGCCGCTACCTGGCCATCGTCATCGCCGCCTTCGCCGTGCCCAACCTCCCGTTCCTGGTTGCCTCTCCTGGCGCCTGGCTCAGCGGGGTACTCACCCCCATCGCCAGCCACGCCGTGCCCGCCGGACAAGGCCTGGTCGGGCTCAGCCTCTTCCTCGGTCTCGGCGGTGGGTCCCTGACCGCCTACACTGTCGCCCTCGTCGTGGTCTTCATCGCCCTCTGGCTGGCGTTCATTGCCACTTACCCACTCCTCAGGGCGTGGGCCGTCATCGCCCCGGCCCTGGTGCTCTTCTTTTCGGCGCGCTCCTTCGGCAGCTACCTGGTCACCCTGCTGCCGGCAGCGATTGTGGCCGCCACCACACTCGGCTCGGCGGAGCCCGATCCGGCGTCCGTCGTGCGACCGCTACTGTCCCGCCGCTCGGTGCGCTGGGTTGTCGTCGGGACGGTCACCGTGTCGGTGCTGGCCATCGCGGCCATCTTCGCTGCCCCGGCGCCTCTGGCTGTGCGTATCACCTCGGTCCGGACCACCGGGCAGTTGGCGACGGTGGTACAACTCGGGGTCGACGTTACCAATACCTCGAGCCGTCCCCAGACGCCTGCGTTCACCGTGGAGAGCGGCGGGCAGCTCACCGCGTTCTGGATGGCCCAAGGCGGCCCTTCCACGCTCCGCCCGGGCCAACGGGCCCACTACACGCTCCTCGCCCCCAATTTCTTCGCCCAGCCCCCGATCACGGGAGGCTTCCAGGTGGTCGCATTCGACTCGTCCCCGGCCAGCGTGAGCCGGTCCGATGCCTATCTGCCCACCACACTCCATCTCGGCATCGAACCGGCGGCTGTGAATCAGGTCGTCCCCATCGGCCAACCTGTGGTGCTCCGGCTCGAGCTTCTCGACCACCTCAACCGGGCGGTGACCGAGTCCGGCGTTCCCGTCTACCTCGGCCAGGTTGTCTATGGCCAGCAAGGTCTGGTCTTCGGCCAGGCCATCATCAACCAGGGACAGGTGGGCCAGACCCCAGTAGTGGCGTACACCAATGGCCAGGGAGTCGCCACCTTCACGATACGAGGCACCCAGCAGTCGGCCGATCCCGTCTACTTCGAGGCCAACCTGGTCAACCAGCAGCTCTTCTATCCTTACGGGTACTCCGATATCGTGCCGATCCGATTCGGGTCGTCACCGTGACCAGAGGGGCCGTGCTCCAAGCACGCGACGGCCTGCCGTTGGACGAGCAGGTGGACGGTGACAGCGGCCCGCCGGATGGCGACTCGGCTCCGGACACCGCAGGGCTGGGGCTGGTCAGGCGCATTGGGCTCGTCGTGCTGGCGGTGCAGCTGCTCGGGCTCTTCGTGTGGAGCTCCGTCCTGGTCAACCGGTACGCCCTGACCTGGGACTTCGCTGCATACCACCAGGTCTGGTGGTTACTCGGCCACGGCAACCTCGATCCCTTCAACACGTCCACCGGAGTCCCGCTGTGGGCCGGCCAGGCCGAGTTCCTTCTGTGGCCGCTCGCCCTGCTCGGTGATATCTGGCCCCACACTGTCACGCAGCTCTGGGTCCAAGACCTCGCCATAGTCGGGGCCGAGGCAGTGGCGTTCCTGTGGATGTGCGATCTCGCCGGCACACTTCGCGGCCCCCGGGTGCGCCCGTCGCTGCCCATCCTGCTGGCCGCCACAGGGCTCGTCCTCCTCGTCGCCGACCCGTGGGTGTACTGGACGGTCTCCTTCGACTTCCACATGGAGCCCATCGGTACGCTCTTCGTACTGCTGGCCGGGCGCACGCTCTACCGCAACCCATCGGACCGAAGAATCTGGCTCTGGGTCGTACTGGCCCTGACCTGCGGCGACGTCGTGACCACGTTCGTGGTTGCGCTGGGTGTCTCGGGCATGTTGGCTGGCCAGGCGTGGCGACGAATGGGCTTCCAGATTGCCGCGGTCGGGCTGGCTTGGTCCCTGGTCATCGTCGCGTTCGGGGCCAACAAGGCGGCTGGGCTGGTGGGCAATTACGCCTACCTGGCCACTCCTTCAGGAGCAGGTCCCGGCGCCGGCCTCAGTCTGGGCCAGATCGCCACCGGTGCCCTCGGTCACCCCGGACGCGTTGCTGGAGTCCTGTGGTCGCGGTGGCTCGGCATCTACGCGTCCGTTTCCGCCGGTGGCCTCATCGGGGTCGTGTCGCCGTGGGTGGTCGTGGCAGCCGTTCTGGCCGTCCTGGAGAACGGCCTGAACCACAACCTCGGATTCCTCGCCCCGGGATTCCAGGAGATCTTGCTCCTGGTCCTCCTTCCCCTCGGCACCGTGAACGTGCTGGTGCGCCTGGCCCGCCGTCGGCCCCGATGGGCGAGCGTGCTGGCCGTCGTCGTCGCGGGCAATGCGATCGCGTGGTCGGCGGTGTGGCTGCCACAGACCGCTGACCGTTGGCTCCGGGTTTCCCCCGCCGCAGCGGCCGCGCTCGCCTCGATACAGCGTCAGATCCCGACCGCCGACGAGGTGGTGGTCTCCCAAGGCGTGGCCGGCCGATTCAGCGAACGAACCTGGGTGTACTCGATCCTCGAACCGGGCAACGTTCCCGTCCATGCGTCGACGGTGTGGGTGATCGTGGCGCCCGCCGAAGGCGTCGAGACCGCTCCGATACCCGTCTCCGACGCGCTGATCTCCGAACTGGCCGGCTCCCTGCATGCCACCTTGGTGATCCACGACGCCGGGATCTGGGCCTTCCGATGGAATCCGCCCCCGGGAACGCGTGTCCTGCACGTGCCGTCGTCGGTTCCCACCGTGGCAGCCTGGACGACGCCGGGACCGGCCGGACGGAGTGTGACGACGGGCCTGTCGGCCGACTGGCGGGCCGTCGGGACCGGTGGACCCGGCTACGTGGTAGCTGGCGACTACTGGCGTGAGCTCCCCGGCCACTACCAGGCCACCGTCGAACTCTCTACCTCCGTCGCGGTGTACGTCGAGGTGTGGGATGCCACCGGCAACGTG
>JAYVYR010000264.1:0-22961 GCA_043784065.1 Acidimicrobiaceae bacterium | reverse complement strand
GACGGCAGATACTTTTCAAACGATTGGGCGACGCTGGATGGCAGGACGGCCACGATGAGCGGCAGGACCAGCAGGATCCCGACGAAGGCGGCTATAGCTCCGGCCGTGTGGCGGATGACGAACCCAATGGCGCAGGCCAGGAGGGCCAGCAGCAACAGGTAGGTTCCGGACAGGAACACCGCCCGCAATGCCCCGCCGTCGGCCAGGCTCACGTAGGGGATCGTGGAACTGTGGACCTGGGTCAGGATCGAACTGCCGGCAGGCAGGGATCTGGCTCCATGGGCCAATAGGACGGCCTCGCCGACGAAGAACGAGGCGAACGCCGTCACCTCGGCGACCAAGAAGATGGCAACTCCGATGACAAGCAACTTGGCGGTCAGAACGGTGGTGCGTTTCGAAGTGATGGAGAGCGTCGTGCGGATCGATCCGGTGGCGTACTCCGAGGTGATGGCGAGAGCCCCAAGCACCCCGACCACGAACTGGGACAGGAACAACCCGGTCTGACTGAAGCGAACCGGGTCGAACGAGGCCCGGTCGGCAAGTCCCAATTGGGCCCATTGGCCAGCCTCGATATTGGACACCAGGGCGGAGAGTCCGAGGCCGGCCACGAACACCACAGCCAGGCAGATCCAGGTGGACCGCACCGAGCGCAGTTTGGTCCACTCCGAGCGGACCTGGTTGGCAAACCCGGCGTGCCCGAGGTCGAGGTCGAGGTCGAGCGAAGCCACCGTCGTCGTCATGCGCCCACCTTCACCGGGGAGTGGCCGTGGTAGTCGACCATATCGGAGGTGAGGTCCATGAAGACCTCCTCCAGACTGGCCTGGACCGGGCTCAATTCGTGGATGGCCAGGCCCTCGGCCAACGCCACGTCGCCAATCCGGGGGGCGTCGATTCCGGTGACGAGGAGAGCGCCGTCCTCCTGCATGCGAACGCCGGCACCGCCGGTCCGCAGGACATCGGCCAGTCGACCGACCTCGAGTGAGCGGACCAATACCGTGGCTTCAGTGTTGGATGCGATGAAGTCAACGACGGTGGTGTCAGCGATGAGTTGACCCCTGCCGATCACGACCAGGTCAGTGGCGGTCAGCGCCATTTCGCTCATGAGGTGGCTGGAGACGAAGATGGTCCGACCCTCTTCGGCCAGAGACTTCAACAGATTGCGCACCCAAAGGATGCCCTCCGGGTCGAGCCCGTTGATGGGTTCGTCGAACAGCAGCACGCCCGGGTCGCCAAGAAGTGCCGAGGCGATCCCCAAACGCTGGCTCATCCCGAGGGAGAACTTGCCGGCCTTGCGTCTGGCCACACCGTCGAGGCCAACCAGGCCGAGGACTTCGTCGACCCGTGGCTTCGGGATCGAATTCGTCTGGGCCAGGGCCAGCAGGTGGTTGTAGGCGGAGCGGCCGGGATGGATCGCCTTGGCCTCCAAGAGGGCACCGACCTCGCGGAGAGGCCACTGCAGGTCATGGAACCTCTTCCCGTCGATGGTCACCGTCCCTGCGTCGGGGTGGTCGAGACCCATCACCATGCGCATCGTGGTTGACTTGCCCGAGCCGTTGGGCCCGAGGAACCCTGTGACCACGCCAGGTCGGACCTCAAACGTGAGATCGTCGACCGCCCGGGTGTCCCCGTAGGACTTTGACAACCGGCTGGCGGCGATCACCTGCTGTCTCGCGCGAGGTACATGGCCTGACGGTACCAGGAGGGGTCCCGGATTCCGTTTCGGAGCATTGGCCCCCGTGGTCTCAGACCCCGGCCACCAGGCCGGCCAGTTCGGCCTCGCCCCCGGGCAGGGTCACCATCCGGTAGCTCAGTCGCTCAAGCAGCCACTCGTGATTCCGGCGGTGGATCTCGTGGCGCCCGTCGTAGCGATTGAGCACGACGACGACCGGCACCTTGCCCGGCACTCCGGCCAGGGCGTCCATGGTCAGGCGGATGTTGTTGATGGTGCCCAGTCCCGCATCGGCCACCAACACGACCAGGTCAGGAGCGAGGGCGGCCACCATGTCGCACACGTCGCCGTCGTCGGCCTGAGGCGAACGCACACCGCCAGCCGTCTCGACCAAACCGACGTCGACACCAACGTTCGGCCAGATCAACTCCCCCACGAGATCGTCAACGGTGAACGGGGGCAGGCCGAGGGCCTGAGCGGCAATAGGTGGGGCCATGGCGCGGTGGTAGGAGCGGAACGAGTGGCACACGTCGCCGGGGCTCTCTCCTGTGGCGGCTGCGAGTGCCTCGGCGTCGGTCGCTCCTCCGAGGCACTCGCCGTGGCGTCCGACATCGAAGGACTGCGCCGGCTTGCGGGCCGACACGCTCCGCTCCTGGCTCCTCAACTCGGTCACGATCCGGGCTGCCACCCAGGTCTTCCCTACCTCGGTGCCCGTACCGCACACCAGGACCACCCTGTCAGGCCGCACTACCCACCCCCCGCCTACAGCTGGGCACCACATCGGCCAACCCGGCCACCAGTCGTTCGACTTGCTCATCGGTGTGGGTGGCAGACAGGGTGATGCGTAACCGCGAAGTGCCCGGCGCCACCGTCGGCGGGCGGATTGCCGGGACCCAAAGCCCCCGCTCCAGCAGTCCCGTCGATGCGGCAACGGCGTCATCTTCGGCTCCGATGACCATGGGCAGGATCGGCGACGGGTGGTCGACCGCACCAATACCGGCGGCCACCACGGCGACCAACTCCGCCAGTCGGGCCACCAGGGCGGCACCCTCCTCGGAGCGGACCACGCCGATGGCGGCAAGTGCGGCAGCGGCATCGGCCGGCGTGGAGGCGGTGGTGAAGATATAGGGGCGGGCCCGGTTGATCAGCAACTCGATGAACCGGGCCGGGCCGGCCACGAAACCGCCAAGGGACCCGAGAGTTTTGGACAGTGTCCCCACCTGCAGTACATCGAGGCCATCCGAGTCCCCGAGCTCGGGGCCGAGCACAGCATGGGCCTCGTCGAGGACCAGGAGCGCACCGTGGCGACGGGCCACCTCCACCAGACCGTCGAGGTCGACGACGTCGCCATCCATCGAGAACACGGTGTCCGACACCACGATCGATCGTCCGTCGACTGAGGCCAGCGACTCGTCGAGGGCAGCAAGATCGGCGTGGGGCACGATGCGCACGTCGGCCCGGGCCAGCCGACAGCCATCGATGATCGACGCGTGGTTGAGTTCGTCCGAATGGACCACCACCCCGCCCGATGCGAATACCGACAGCACCGCCAGGTTGGCTGCGAACCCCGTCGGGAAGACCACCGCCGATTCAGCGCACTTCCAATCGGCCAGGGCCGCCTCGAGTTCGTGGTGCACCGGGCGGGAGCCGGTCACGAGGCGCGAAGCTCCCGATCCTGAACCCCACCGGTCGAGCGCCCCGTGAGCCGCAGCTACCACCGCCGGGTGGGTGGTGAGGCCCAGGTAGTCGTTGGATGCGAAGGAGACCACGTCACGAGGCCCGGCTCCGGAAGCCACAGCCCCTAGGCCGAGTACTCCTGCGTTGCCTCTGGCGTCAAAGGGTCGCGGTGAGCGCCACTGGCCGGCCGACTCGACCGAGTCGCATGCCTCGTCAACCCAATCAGTCCAATCCGATCGGTCCGGGCTCATCGGAGCAACCTGGTCATGACCCGATTCCACGTTGATGCTTTCCCGATGTCATCTGGCATCGTGGGCCCAGACCTCATCGATACACGTGGCCAGAACGTCGACCACCCGGTCGAGTTCCTCGCTCGTGCTGGTCAGTGGGGGCATGATCACCACTACGTCGCCCAGTGGGCGCAACAGGACACCTCGAGGGCCAGCGGCGGCACATACCCGGCGACCCCATCGCACCGCACCCGGGGGGGGTGCCAATTCGACACCGACCATCAGGCCGCGGCGCCGGACGTCGCCCACGCCGGGCCGACCTGCGATCGAATCGTCGAGCCGCGACCCCAGATGATCTGCCACCTCGAGGACGTGATCGAGCACCCTCCACTCGTCCAGCAGCTGGAGGTGGCGGAGGGCTACGGCGCAGCTCAAGGCGTTCCCTCCGTACGAGTGGCCGTGGTAGAAGGTGGCTGTCCCGAGGTCTTCGCCACGGAAGGCGTCCCACACCTCCCCCGAGCACACCGTCGCCGACAGAGGTAGGTACCCGCCGGAAATTCCCTTGCCCAGGCAGACGATGTCGGGACGGAATCCAGGCCCGGCCCACTCGGAGGCGAACAGCTTGCCCGTGCGGCCGAAACCGGTGGCCACTTCGTCACAGATGAGCAGGACCCCGTGGTCCCGACAGGCCCGTCCCACCAGTGCCAGGTCCTCGGGTTCCGCCACCAAGATGCCCGAGGCCCCCTGCACCAGAGGCTCAATGATCATGGCGGCCAGGGTGGCGCCATGAGCTTCGATGGCGGCCACCGCGTCAGCTGCCCAACTGGTCGAGGCATAGCCCGGTGTCCGCACCACCGGGAAGCGCAGTGGATCGAAGACACTGGTACCGAAGCCGCCATCCCCCACCGACAGGGCCCCCACGGTATCCCCGTGGTAGGCGTCGCCCAGCGCCAGGAACCGGTTCCGCTCGGGACGGCCCCGGTTGACCCAACACTGGAAGGCGATCTTGAGCGCCTGCTCGACGGCCACCGCACCATCCGAGGCGAAGAGGGTGTGGGCGTCATCAACGGGCACGACCGCGGCCAGTGCTTCGGCGAACTCAACCACGATCGAACTGCCGTTGCCGAGCAGAGTGGCATGGGCCACCTTGCCGAGCTGGTCGACGATCGCCTGGTCCAGTTCGGGCACCCGGTGGCCGAGGGTGGTCACCCACAATGACGAGATGGCGTCGAAGTAACGGTTGCCGTGGACGTCGATGAGCTCTCGCCCCTCCGCCCGCTCGACGGTGATGGGCGAATTGCCGACGTAGGCAGCCATCTGGGTGAATCCGTGCCACACTACGGCGACATCACGAGCTGCCCAGGGGTCGGTCGCCGGAACGGAATGGGTCTCGGCACTCATGGCCCACGAGTCTTGCTCACCAGGCGACACCGGTCGAACCCGGGCGCGCCGGCGACGTAGTCACTGCACCGGAATGCCGCCCGAAGGGTGCCCGATACAATGCGCCGATGGACCGAATCGGCGTCGTCGACACCATGTTCGCCCGCTACGACATGGGTGCCGAGGTCCTGGCCGAACTTGCCGACTGCCCCGGGTACGGCACCACCTTCGAGGTGGTCCGGCGGACCGTGCCTGGCTTCAAGGATCTGGGCGTGGCCTGCAAGCGGCTCATCGAGCAGGAGCACTGCGCGATCGTCGTCGCGCTCGGCATGCCCGGCAAAGCCGACATCGACCAGGTGTGTGCCCACGAGGCGTCTCAAGGGATCATGCTGGCCCAGCTGATGACGTCCACACACATCCTCGAGGTGTTCGTCTACGAGAACGAGGAGAAGGACCCGTCCAAGCTGGCCGACGTATGCGTCAACCGGGCCCGCAAGCACGCCCGCAACGCGTACTGGATGTTGTACGAACCCGAGCAGCTCACCCGCAATGCCGGGCAGGGTGTTCGCCAGGGCTACGGAGACGCCGGACCCCTCGGCGGCTGAGCAGGCCCTCCGGATCGTCCCGCTTCGCTCAGATCGCTTTCACTCAAGCGTGGGGGTCGTGGGGCAGCCCGAGGGTGCGCTCGGCGATGATGTTGCGCTGGACTTCGGATGTGCCGCCCCCGATGGTCAGTGCCGGGGAGAACAGGAATCCGAACGACCACATGGCATCGGGCCATACCCCGCCGTCGGGCGAGCCCGGCACCGGTCCGGATCCCTCCAGCATCCCCGATGCCCCAGCCAGATCGCGGGCCAGTCCCATGATGTGCTGTCCGTGCTCGTCGGCCAGAGCTTTACGCACCGATGCTTCGGGCCCGGGCGCCACCCCTGCGACCGCCGCTTCCACCGTGCGCACGCGCAGTAGCCGAAGGATCTCACCCTCGGCCCAAACCTGGGCCAGGCGTTGGCGCAGCAGGGGGTCGATCGTGCCGCCACCGGCGATGACCACATCGATGAGGTCATTGGCCGTCGGGCCCACGCCCCACAGGGCGCCGGCCCCCGACAACGACACCCGCTCGTTGGCCAGGGTCACCTTGCCGAGCGACCAACCCTGGCCCCGCTCCCCCACCAGGTTGTGGCGGGGCAGTCGAACGTGGTCCAGGACTACCTCATTGAAGGTGTGAGCGCCGGTCATGTCGACCAGAGGACGGATAGTGATGCCAGGCGCGTCCATCGGGCAGATGAAGTAGGAGATCCCCTGGTGTTTAGGGGCGTCGGGCTCGGTCCTGGCCAGCAAGATCCCGAACTGGGCCGTGTGGGCGTAGCTCGTCCATACCTTCTGGCCCTGGACGACCCACTCGTCACCGTCGAGCACGGCCCGGGTGGTCAAGGAGGCCAGGTCAGAACCGGCGCCAGGTTCGCTGAACAGCTGGCACCAGATTTCGTCGGCGGCCAGGAGTGGCAGGAGATAGCGCTCCTGCTGCTCGGTCGTCCCGGAATGGAGGAGAGTGGGACCGGCCCAGCCGATACCGATGGTGTTCTCCGGCCGCCGAACGCCGGCACGACGGAGTTCCTCGTCGACCACCAGCTGGAGCGCCGGGTCGGCCCCCAGGCCAAAGGGTGCGGGCCAGTGGGGCGCCACTAGGCCTCGATCGGCCAGTTGCCGACCAGTCGGTTGAGCGTGGGACTCGAGCCACGCCCGTAGTTCGGCCCGCTGCGGATGGTCGTGGGGCTTCGCGTCGGAGGGTGTCGGTGCGGGATCCACAAGGGCCAGCGTAGGCTGCACCGGTCATCACGGTCATCCTCCGTCTATCGGGGCACCGGGGTACCGGACGACCGGCGACCGAGATCGGCCGTGACTGGGCAGTGACTGGGGCTGCGGCTGCGGACCACAGGTATGGACAGGGGTGAGGGCCGACCCGAGGCACACGGTCGGGCCGGGGCAAACAAGGAGACCGACATGAGCAAGTGGAACTTCGCCGACGTGTGGGAGGCGGTGGCCGACGAGATACCAGACGAGCCGGCCCTCGTCCACGCAGGCCGATCGAGGACCTGGCGGGAGTTCGACCAGCGTGCCGACAACGTCGGTCGATGGCTACTCGGAGCCGGGGTGTTCCAGCAGGACAAGCTCGCCCTCTACCTCTACAACTGCCCGGACTATCTGGAGGCGACCTACGCCGCCTACAAGATCGGCCTGGTGCCGATAAATACCAACTACCGGTACGCCGACGACGAGTTGATCTATCTGTGGGAGAACGCCGACACCGCTGCCGTCGTATTCCACGGGGTGTTCGTGGAGCGCATCGAAGGCATCCGCAACCGGGTGCCCGGGGTCCGCAGTTGGTTGTGGGTCGATGACGGAACGGCCGCCTGTCCAGTGTGGGCCGTCCCCTACGAGGAAGCCGCCGAGACGACCGGCCCGCCCGGCGAAGGCGGCCATCTACGGGTGCACGCTCCATGGTCCCGCGGCCCTGACGACATCCACATGCTTTACACCGGTGGCACGACCGGCATGCCCAAAGGCGTGATGTGGCGTCAAGACGACTTGTTCGCCCGTCTCAATGGGGGTGGATTCCGCAAGTACCCGCCCGATGGGACGGTGGATGACGTCCGCACCCTGATCAGAACGGGTGGTCCGGGCATGACCCTCCTACCCGCATGCCCACTGATGCACGGCACCGGCGGGTTCACGGCAATGGAGTGCCTCAGTGAGGGCGGTCATGTGGTCACACTGGCCGGCCGCCAGTTCGATCCCGTCGAGCTGCTCGACACCATCGAGCGGGAGCAGGTCAACTGCACGGTCATCGTGGGCGACGCGTTCGCAAAACCCATCTTGGCCGCGCTGGTCGAGCATCCTGGGCGGTGGGACCTCTCCAGCCTGGTCGGCATCATCTCGTCCGGCGTGATGTGGAGCGAGGAGACCAAGCAGGGACTCCTCCGTCACCACCCGGGCATGCTGCTGATCGACGCGTTCGGATCATCAGAGGCTCTCGGAATCGGCACGTCCGTGTCGTCGTCGAAGAGCGCAGCCAAGACGGCCCAGTTCAACCTCGGCCCCGACGTCCGTGTGATCGATGCCGACGGTGGCGACATCGAGCCGGGGTCCGGCCAGATCGGCGTCCTGGCCCTCGGCGGCCGGATTCCCGTCGGGTACTACAAGGACGAGACCAAATCGGTGGCGACGTTCCGGGTCATCGACGGCAAGCGATTCTCGGTGCCGGGTGACTACGCAGAGATCCGGGTCGACGGCTCGATCCACCTACTGGGCCGCGGCTCCGTATGCATCAATACCGGCGGCGAGAAGGTCTACCCCGAAGAGGTCGAGGAGGTCGTCAAGACGATTGCCGGCGTGGTCGATGCCGTGGTCGTCGGCGTCCCGAACGCACGCTTCGGCGAGGAGATCGTGGCCGTGGTGCAATTGGCCCCCGAGGCCGCTGACGGCTCGCTGTCTGCAGCGGCAATCATCGACCACGTCAGGGGCAAGCTGGCCAGCTACAAGGCACCGCGCCAGGTGCGATTCGTCGAGACCATCGGACGGTCACCTTCGGGCAAAGTTGACTATGCCAGCCACCGAGCAGCGTCGGCCGAGTGGCTCGGGGTGTCGCTCGACGCGTGACGGCCCAGGTCATAGGTCACCGAGCCAGCCGACTCAACCCTTGTTGGCACCGTGGTTCCGGACGAAATCGTTGACGGTGTAGTAGGCGTCGATCGACTCGCCGGCGTCCCCCCAGAAGCCTTCGAGCACGTCGTAGGCCATAGCTCCTTCGGAGATGTAGTGGTTGTTGACGTCAGTGATCTCGAGTTCGCCACGTCCTGAAGGAACCAGGGTGGGAATGACGTCGAAGACGTCAGCGTCATAGCAATAGATACCGGTCACGCCGAACTTGGACGCCGGGTGCTCCGGCTTCTCTACGATGCCCACCACCGTGTCGTCGTCCCCGAACGTGGGCACACCGAGGTGACGCAGATGCTCGTCCTCCTCCACCGGGGTCAGCAAGATCCGGGCCCCGTGAGGGTCGGCCCTAAAGGCATCAACCATAGGTCGGATCGAATTCTCGCAGATGTTGTCGGCCAGCATGACCAGCACCGGGTCGCCATCGACGAACCGTGCCGCCAAGCCCAGGGCCTCGGCGATGCCGCCCGGCCGCTCCTGATAGCCGTAGCTCAGGCGGTCGATGCCGAACTCATGCCCGTTTCCCAGCAATCGTAGGAACTCACCAGCGTGGGTGCCGCCGGTCACCAGCATGATTTCGGTGATTCCGGCATTGACAAGTGCCTCGATGCCCCAATTGATCATGGGGCGATCGAAGATCGGCAACAGGTGCTTGTTGGTGATCCGGGTCAGGGGATGGAGACGGGAGCCGGTACCACCGGCCAGGAGGACGCCCTTCATAGGCCGCAGCCTAGGCGTGGACGCTCTGCCCGTGCGGATGGTTCCCGACGTCTCCTTGTCGGGGCCCGATCAGGGACGCTGCAACGATCGACCGGGCCGGCCCAGGGCGGCCGACTCGGCGAGCACGGCCTCGGAAAGTGCTGGCCACGCTCGGGACGCCCACACTCCGAAGGGCCGGTCGGCCAAACCACAGCACAGCACGCCGGCCACCGGATCGATCCACAGGAACGAGCCACTCTGGCCAAAATGACCGTACGACGCAGCAGAGTTCGACGGTCCGGTCCAGTGAGGTCGCTTCGTCCCCTTGACCTCTACCCCCAGACCCCAGGGGCACGGGTCCGAAGGCCCGTAGCCGGGCAGGACCCCAGCCAGGTCGGGGAAGTGCACCGACGTGGCCTCGCTCCAGGTCGCCTCGGCGACCAGGGTCGGCCGGGCCCACTCCCGACCAAGGGCCACCAGATCGACCAGCGGACCGAACAACCCAGCTGCTGGCGCGCCCGAGGGGACTTCGGAAAGGCTCGTGCCGGCCATGCCCAAAGGTTCGAGCACACCGGCGGCCAGGTACTCAGCAAACGGCATACCTGAGGCCACCTCGACCAGGTGGGCCAGGCATCGATATCCGGCATTCGAATAGATTCGCCGCTTCCCGGGTGGGTCGACAGGTGGACCAGGCTCCGGACCGAAGCCCGAGGCGTGGGCCAGCAGGTGGCGTACCGTCGATCCGGGTGGACCGGCGGGCTGGCCCAGATCGAGCGTGCCCTCTTCCGCTGCCACCAGAACGGCCAGGGCGGTGGCCGGCTTGGTCACCGAGGCCCACGGCAGGATCAGGCCGGCATCCCCGACGGAGGCGGTTGGACCGAATCCGTCGGGACCGAAGCGGACCACGCCAACAGCCGCCACTTCCACCGGCCAACCGGCCACCTCATCGAGTGCGTGCATGTCCTACCCAGCGTATGGGAACCACCGGCCACCTCGTATGAGTAGCCTGAGCCGCCATGAGGACATCGCGGCTGCGCGCGCCCCGAAGGGGGACACCCGGACGACGCCTGATGGTCGGCGGCGCGGTCGCCATGAGCCTCGCCTCGTCGGTGCTCACTCCCGCCGCCGGAGCCTCCACCCCCGCTAAGACTCCCGTGGCCTCCACAGGCTCCGAGGCAGTGGTGACCGGTGTGCTGGCCTCGTTTTACCGCTCCCCCAGTCCACTCCCCTACGCGCCGGCCGGCACCATCATCCGCAGTCAGGTGCTCAGCCCAGACCCAGGTCTGGCGGCCGGTACCCGAGCCTGGCGGGTGCTCTACCACTCGACCTCGGGATCTGGCGGCGATCTGGCCGAATCCGGCATGGTGGTCGTGCCGGGTGGGACGCCGCCGCCAGGAGGCTTCCCCATCCTCAGTTGGGCGCACGGCACCACTGGGGTGGCCAGCGGGTGTGCTCCTTCTGTTACCGGCACTTCGACCGTACCCGATCTGGCCGCCTATATCCGGGGCCGCCAGATCGTGGTCGCTTCCGATTATCGGGGCCTTGGTGCCCCGGGCAGACATCCCTATCTGGTGGGCATCAGCGAAGCCCAGGACGTGCTCGATGCCGCCCGGGCGGCCCGGTCGCTGCTGGCCGGCACAGCTTCCAACGCCGTGGCCGTGCTCGGATTCTCCCAAGGTGGACAGGCAGCGCTATTTGCCGGCGAGGTCGCACCCTCCTATGCCCCTGAGCTCTTTCTGGCCGGGGTGGCCGCAGTGGCCCCCGTGACTTCGGTCCTCGACCTGGCCCCGACAGGCGACCAGCCTCCGCCGTCCGGCCAGTCGGCGTTCACCGCCATGGTGCTGTACGCCTGGGCCCGCCACTACGGCACGTTCCAGTTGCAAAGCGTCCTGACTCCGGCCGGCATCGCCGATCTGTCGGCCGTGTCCTCGTCCTGCGTGAATACAATCGCCTCGCTTTACGACGCCGTGGACCCGGGCCGATTCTTCCTCCCCGGTTGGCAGGCAAGCCCGGCTGTCCAGGCCGCCAACAGGGCCAACCGCCCGGGCAACGCCCCAACCTCGGCTCCGATCCTGGTCGTCCAAGGCACGGCTGATGCGGTGGTGCCCTTCACGCAGACCACACGATTTGTCACCCGCCAGTTGTGCCGGAACCAGTACGACACGGTCGACTACGTGGCCGAGCGAGGAGTGGGCCACAGCCAGGCACTCGATCGGTCGACAACATTGATCGACCAGTGGCTGCAGGCCCGTTTCACCGGGACGTCCGGTCCCGACTCATGTACCCGGCCCGGGCTCGGCGTTCCCATGTCCAACTGAGCCAGGCCACCGGTTCGGCGACAGCAGTCCCGAGAATAGGAACCTGGCACAGGCCGCACGTGGTATCAGATCTGATACCAATTGACGGCTACCCCGGAATGCTGCCACCGGGCTAGCACTCACCCGCGGCCCCCCAGACGCCGCCCGTCAGACGTCAGACGTCAGCGGTCAGACGTCGAGGAAACGGCGGACGGCGAATGCCGATCCGATCACGCCCACCCCGATGCCGACCACCGAGACCAGCAGGCAGGTTCCGAAGACCTCCCACCCGGTCAACGACATCTGGGCGACGATGCTGGTTGACGAGGCCGCCGTACCGGCCTTGTCCAGCGGAATGCCCCAGTAGAGGGCTAGAACCACCATGACGGCCACACCGGCGCCCAGCATGCCCTGGATCATCCCTTCGGCCATGAACGGCAATCGAATGAACCAATTGGTTGCACCGACAAGCTTCATCACCGAAACTTCGCGTCGTCGGGCGAAGATGGCCATGCGGATGGTGTTGAGGATGAGCACCGACGCCGACAGCAGCAGCACGACGGCAACGGTAAGGAAGACCCACTGCAGCACCCGGATCACGCTCTGCATGGTCTTGATCTGCTGGCCCGGGTACTTCACGTCAAACACACCCGGTTTCCCATGAAAGGCCTGGTAGATGGCGGGCGCCTGGGACGGATCGTTCAATTCGCACCGGAACGAGGCCGGGTACTGAGCCTGGCTGGTAGCACTCAATTCGTCGGCCGGTAGCACCCGCTTGGCCTCGTTGTAGTCGTAGGCCTGGCTGCGGTACTCGCAGGTCTTCACATAGGGCGACTGGCTCAGTTCGGTGTGGACGGCGTTGGTCTGGTCGGGGCCAGCATTCGGATTCACCCAGACGATGGTCTGGACGCCGTTCTGCCAAAGCACCGTTGCCTTGGAGGCGCCCTGCTTCATCAGGAGTGCCGAGCCCACCAGGGCCAACGAGACGGCCACCGTCAAGATGGCTGCGACCGTCATCAATCGGTTTCGCCACAGATTTGTGGCGGCCTCTTTCCCTACATATGCCGGGGATATCGCCATCAGGGCCTCGCCAGCGAGGTTCCGGGCAACTCGAAGTCATCGGCCGCGGTCGGCATCTGATCCACCAGGTTGCCGGTCGGCGATCCGGCGCCACCAGCAAGCGTCGCGCTGTCGATGTCGTAGACGCCGTGGGCCTGATCGCGGACCACGATTCCTCGATCGAGTTCGATCACCCGACGGCGCATCTGGTTGACCATGCCGGCGTCGTGGGTGGCGATGATGACGGTCGTACCTGTCCGGTTGATCTGGTCGAGGAGGCGCATGATCCCGAGGCTGGTTTTCGGATCGAGGTTGCCGGTCGGCTCATCGGCCATGAGAATCAGCGGGCGGTTCACAAAGGCCCGGGCCACCGCCACCCGCTGCTGCTCACCACCGGAGAGCTCGCCAGGCAGGTTGTCCCGCTTCTTAGCCAGGCCGACCAGATCGAGGACCTGAGGCACCTGTGAATTGATCACATGCCGGGGGCGGCCGATGACCTCCAGAGCGAAAGCGACATTTTCGAACACGGTCTTGTTGGGCAGAAGCCGAAAGTCCTGGAAGACGCAGCCGATGTTGCGACGAAGGTAGGGAATGCGCCATTTGGCGAGGTGGCCGATCTCCTTGCCGGCCTCCCAGATCCGACCAGAATCGGGCATCTCCTCGCGCAGGAGCAAGCGGATGAAGGTGGTTTTGCCGGAACCGGACGGGCCGACCAGGAACACGAACTCGCCCTTGTCGATCTCGACCGAGCAGTCCTGGAGGGCAACCGTAGATCCCTTGTACGTCTTGGTGACGTTCTGGAATTTGATCATGGGATGCGATGGTGAGGGGAAGTGCAGCGTGCTGGCCGCGGGCGCGGGAGGCGGAACATCCGCTGACGACATTGTAACCGGGGCGACGGTCGAACTGGGGCAGCCCCCCTGAACTCGGAAGACGGGCCCTACGCTCACCGAAGCGGCGCCCCGGTGTCCTCGGGCGACGC
Source organism: Acidimicrobiaceae bacterium (assembly GCA_043784065.1). Classification (GTDB taxonomy): domain Bacteria; phylum Actinomycetota; class Acidimicrobiia; order Acidimicrobiales; family RAAP-2; genus Bog-756. The sequence continues at coordinate 9,254 of JAYVYR010000264.1, read as the reverse complement.
GAGGGGTGGCTGCCGGACTCAGCGGCCGTTGCGCCTCAGGTCGGCATTCCGGCGGAGTTCAGCTTCGATGAGCATGTCGAGGTCGCCGTCGAGGACGGCTTCCACGTTGCCGGTCTCGGCGTTTGTCCGGTGGTCCTTTACCTGCTGGTACGGCGCCAAAACATAGGATCGGATCTGGTTGCCCCATGCATTGTCCGTGCGGACGCCCGACAGTTTGTCAAGCGTGGCCTGATGCTCCAACCGCTGGCGCTCGGCCAGCTTGGCCCCGAGGACCTGCATGGCCTTCGCCTTGTTCTGGGTCTGGCTCCGCTGGTTCTGACAGGTCACCACGATCCCGGATGGGAGATGGGTGAGACGCACTGCCGAATCGGTCTTGTTCACATGCTGGCCGCCGGCGCCTGACGATCGGTAGGTGTCGATGCGGAGGTCTTTCTCATCAATCTCGACCTCACCCGACGGGTCCTCGAGGAACGGCACCACGTCGAGGGAGGCGAAACTGGTCTGACGGCGGTGCTGGGCGTCGAACGGCGAGATCCGAACCAGCCGGTGCACGCCCCGCTCGGCGGCCAACAGCCCGAAGGCGTAGCGGCCACGCACGATGAAGGTGGCTGACATGAGTCCGGCCTCCTGACCCTCGGTGGCCTCCTCAACCTCGATGGTGAAGCCGCGGCGCTCGGCCCAACGGGTGTACATCCGCAGCATCATTTCGGCCCAGTCCTGGGCATCGGTGCCGCCTGCCCCGGCGTGGACCTCGGCCACCGCGTCGCCGTCGTCGTAGTCGCCCGAGAACAGCGAGCGGAGTTGCAGTGCGTCGAGCGTGCGCCGAAGGTCGGCAAGGATCTCCTCGACCTCTTGGCGCAGCGACTCGTCGTCCTCCTCCTGCATGAGTTGGTGCAGCGTCGCGGCGTCGGACAAGCGCGATCGCAGGCCGCCTAGCAGCTCCAGGTCCTCGGTCACCCGGCCCAGCTCGGTGGTAACCGCTCGAGCGTTGTCGGCGTCATCCCACAGGTCGGGCGCCGAGGCGGCCAGTTCGAGCTCGGCCCGGCGGACGGCGAGCGCGTCGACGCCCAGAAAGCGCTCCACTTCATTGATCCGCTCCGTCAGTGACTCGAGCACCTGGGCAATGTCGACCCGGTCCGGCTCACCCTCACCCCGGCGGGGTGGGTCGGCAGCCATATCAGTTGGCGCCGTGGCAGAGCTTGAACTTCTTACCGCTGTCACACCAACACGGCTCGTTGCGACCGATCTTCTCCCGGTCCGACTTTACGATGGGGGCCTGTGTTTCGGCGTCGTCGAACTGGCCGGCACCCGACGGGCTCCCGATCCCGCTTGCCACCGCTGCGGCCGCCTCGAGCTCCTCCGGGGTGGCGTTGGCGAAGGCGGCGTTCACAGCGGCGTCGCCCTGCACCGGGTCGTCGGCGGCCTCGTAACTGGCTTGGGCCAGATCGGGCTCGGCGGCGTTCTCCTCGGTCAGGACCTGAACGTGGAAGATGTAGCGCAGGTAGTCGTCGTTGATACCGTCCATCAGCTTGCCGAACATGGCGAAGCCTTCCCGCTGCCAGGCCACCAACGGGTCCTGGTTTCCCATGGCCCGAAGGTTGATGCCCTCCTTGAGGTAGTCCATGTCGGCCAGATGGTCCTGCCAACGCTGGTCGATGATCTGCAGCATGATGTCCCGCTCGAGCTGGCGGGCCGTGTCCGCTCCCCCCGGAACGGTCTCGTCCCTCTCGGCATAGAGCTCGAGGGCCTCGGTGATGACGCTCTCGGTAACCTGCCCGGCGGTAGCTGCCTCGGCGAAGTCCTCGGGCACAAACGACGTCGGGTAGTACTGGGTGAGCTCGATGATGAGTCCGGGCAGATCCCACTCCTCGGGATAGTCCGACGGGCACGACGAGGCGACGACGTCGGTCAGTGTCATCTCGAGCAGGTCGATCGTGTCGTCTTTGAGATCGTCGCCCTCGATGATCTGGTTGCGCCGGGCGTAGATCACCTTGCGCTGCTCATTCATCACGTCGTCGTATTTGAGGACGTCCTTGCGGGACTCGGCATTGCGTCCTTCGACGGTGTTCTGCGCCCGTTCGATGGCCTTGGTGACCATCTTGGCCTCGATAGGCATGTCGTCAGGCAGGGCCCGACCCATCACCCAGTTCATGGCACCAGTGGCGAACAGGCGCATCAGGTCGTCCTCGAGGGACAAGAAGAACCGGCTCTCGCCGGGATCACCTTGGCGGCCCGACCGGCCACGCAGCTGATTGTCGATGCGCCGGCTCTCATGGCGCTCGCTGCCCAGTACGTAGAGACCGCCCTTGGCCCGGACCTCTACGCCCTCGGCCTTGCACCGCTCCTCGAACTCCTGCTCGAGACGGACCATGTCGGCGGCACCCTCGTCAGTCGCGGTGTCGATGCCCCGACCACTGGCCTCGCGCACGGCCAGACCCTCAGGGTTCCCGCCGAGGATGATGTCAACGCCGCGACCAGCCATGTTGGTGGCCACGGTGACTGCGCCGATGCGCCCGGCCTGAGCGACGATCTCGGCCTCGCGGAAGTGCTGCTTGGCGTTGAGGACCTCATGGTTGATGCCCCGCTTATCGAGGAGGCGCGAGAGGTGTTCCGACTTGGACACCGATGCCGTTCCGACCAGCACCGGCTGTCCCGTGGCGATGCGCTCGGCGATGTCTTCGACGACGGCTGCGAACTTGGCATCCTCCGACTTGTAGATCAGGTCCGGCTGGTCATCGCGGACCAGAGGTCGGTTCGGCGGGATCGGAACCACCGGGAGGTCATAGGTGTTGGCGAACTCCGAGGCTTCGGTCTCGGCCGTTCCGGTCATACCGCCGAGCTTCTCGTAGAGCCGGAAGTAATTCTGGAGAGTCACCGTGGCCCAGGTGTGATTCTCCTCTTTGATCTTGACCCGCTCCTTGGCCTCGACCGCCTGATGGAGTCCGTCGGACCAACGTCGGCCATCGAGGGTGCGGCCGGTGAATTCGTCGACGATGCGGACCTCGCCTTGGGCGACCAGGTAGTCCTTGTCCCGTTTGTAGAGCTCCTTGGCCTGCAGGGCCTGGGTGAGGTGGTGGACGTAGTTGACGGCCACGGCGTCGTAGAGATTGTCCACACCGAGCTGGCGTTCCACCTTTTCGATGCCGTGCTCGGTGGGCACGACAGTCCGCTTCTCCTCGTCGACTTCGTAGTCGTCCTCGGCCCGCAGGGTGCGGACGATGCCGGCGAACTGGTAGTAGAACTGGGCCGATTCGGCCGCCGGGCCGGAGATGATCAGCGGGGTCCGGGCTTCATCGATGAGGATGGAGTCAACCTCGTCGATGATGGCGAAATGGTGGCCGCGCTGGACCATGGCGTCATTCGAGCGCGCCATGTTGTCTCGCAAGTAGTCGAATCCCAGCTCCGTGTTGGTGCCATAGGTGACGTCGGAGTAGTAGGCCTCGCGCTTCTCGGCCGGTTCCGAGATGTCAGGGCCCACCCGGCCGACGGTCAGACCGAGGAACCTGTGCAGGCGGCCCATCCACTCCGAGTCACGGGTAGCCAGGTAGTCGTTGACCGTCACCACGTGGACACCGTCGCCGGCCAGGGCGTTCAGGTACACGGGCAGGGTCGACACCAGCGTCTTACCTTCGCCGGTTTTCATCTCGGCGATCCAGCCGAAGTGGAGGGCCATCCCACCCATCAACTGTGCGTCGAAGTGGCGTTGCCCGAGAACCCGCCACGCCGCCTCGCGGACCAGGGCGAATGCCTCGACAAGCAGGTCCTCCAGGGTCTCCCCTTCGTCAAGTCGCCGCCGGAATTCAACGGTCAATGCCTGGAGCTCCTCGTCGGAGCGCGCCTCCATCTCCGGCTCGAGGGCGTTGACCAGCGGCACCAGCTCGGCGAGCCGCCGGACCTTCTTGCCCTCGCCGGCGCGGAGGACTTTCGAGAACATGCTCATGGGCCACACACCCTACTGGCGGCGGCCCTGTCGAAGTCACCGCAGCAATGGGTCCCGACCGGGCCCGGGTCCCATCGAGGGGCCCGGGCGACCGGTGGGGAAGTCAGACAGCACGCCAGACAGTTCAGTCAGGCCGTACGCACCTTCCGGAAGAGCGTGCCGGAGGCTGCCGCCCGATGACGGGGCTGAGACCGACCCACGATGCGGCCCTTGGTCCGCTCGACCTGGTGCTCCAGCTTCTCGACCACGAGGTCCACGGCAATCAACGGCGCATGGCCGGCGGCCTTGGCCCGGATGGTGTGTCCGTGACCGGACATGACCACCTCACAACACTCACGGTCGGCGATCCTTGGATTGTGCTCCTCCGAGAAGTGGACCTCGGCACGATCGAGTGCGGGACAGTGCTCACCGATGTGACGCACTTTCTCCTCGGTCAGGGCTCGAACTTCGTCGGACACGATCTTCCTGCCATGCGTGATGACTACGTCCACTGTTGCGCCTCCTCGGCTTCGTTGATTGACGACTACTGCACGTGTTGGCCGGTCCTCCTGGTCGGTCGGTGAAGGGATGGGTCAGGCGAGACCGTGAGCGGCGTGCGGCTGACCTGGTCTTTGACCCCACACTCGCCTACAGGGAGCGTTGCGGCCGGGCCCCGGCGGCGTCGACCGTTTCCGGTAGGGCACCCAGCAGGACCGCTGAGGGCACGCGTCTGCTCCTCTCCGCCCGCCCCCGACAGCCGGGGACGCCACGGGTAGGACTTACTCCTAAGCCGCACCATGCTCAGCAACCACGAGTTGCCTTACGTGGGTCGTTTTGCCTGCGACTGGCATCGACTTGCAACCACAGACCCGCACGCTGCTCACGGAATTCACCATACGCCTGGAAGGCGCAAAAAGTAACCGTTGTGCTACGAGTTCACGCGGACGTCATCCAACCGCAACATGGATCCCTCCGGCTCAGCGGTACTCAGGCGTCGCCGGAGGCCAGCGCATGTTTAATCTCATCAACCACCGGGACGGGACCGGGATCGATCCCCTCGTGGGCTGCCAGGTACAGGGCCACCATGTCGCCGACCAGGACCAGGTCGAGCAATTGAGCGAGATCGCCCTCGCCGGACGCACGCACCTGGATGACGTCGGCCATGACCTCGCGCAACGCCTCAGTCGCCAGATCAAACCGGCGGCTGACTTGGGGATGTTCGGCATCGTGGCGGAGATTGACCAGCGTGACGATCTGACGGGTGGCGTCGCCGTTCTGCCCCCAGCCGGCCACCTCGTTGTGGCAGAGCTCCGGATGGACATTCCAGAAGGCCGGCGACTTGGCACTCTCGTTGATCTGACACTTCCAGCGCATGGCTGCCGCCGCTCCCAGATCCTGACTGCTGTGGACCAGCGGGATCGTACGGCCGATCCGTCGTGCCGTGGCCTCGGCCACGTTGCCGGCCAGGCCGAGTTCGTCGCGCCTTCGCTCCAGCTGCTCGACGGCGAAATCGATCCATTGCTGTGCCCCGGGGAAGAGCCCGATCGATTCGAGGAGCACGAGCGGCGGGATGGCCATGGCCCCGAGGCCGGTGCGCGCCTCAGGAATCGAGACTGGCACTGGCACCAGTGGCACGTCCCACTCACCCGACAGCCGGACCAACTCGCCGCCACCCGCCACGACCACCAACGCAGCTCCCGCCTCATAGGCGGCGGTGGCTGCCTCTATGGTCTCCTCGCTGTCGCCCGAGAACGACACCGCCAGCACCAGCGATCCGGTCCCCACGTAGTCCGGGGGCACGTAGCCCTTCACCACGGTCACCGGCACCGGCATGAAGGGAGCGGCTACGGCTGTCAGCACGTCGCCGACGAACCCGCTGTCGCCCATACCGAGGACGACCACGTTCTCGACGTCGTCATGACCGGGAAGGCCGTCGACCGCAGCGGCGGCCTCGACGGCTGCCCTGACCTGGTCGGGAAGACCGAGGACAGCGTCCCGGATGCCGCGCGAGTCCACGGCCGACACCGGTCCGGTCACGCTCCGGCGGCAGCGCTGGTCGAAACGGCACCGCCGGCCGCGGCCTTGGCGACCAGCCGTGCGTCCTCAGCGGCGTCCACCGAGCTCGCTTCGTCGATCAGCATCACCGGAATGCCATCGCGCACGGGATAGGTGCGGTGGAGGCGAGAATTGAAGAGGAGTTGCTCGTCGTCGAAGTACAGGAGCGGGCCCTTGTCCTCGGGACAGGCCAGCACCTCGATCAGGAGGGGGTCGAGGGTCATGGATGATTCCTCTCTAGGTGGATTGCATGTGTGGGTACCAGGAATGGGGCCGGGCCGGTCGGAATGAAAAGGATCACGCTTCAAGTAGGCGGGCGATGGCCTGCTGCACCTCGGCGACCCGCTCGGCGCACGAGACCTCGTCCGGGGCCTCCACGTTGAGGCGGAGCAGCGGCTCGGTATTCGACGGGCGCAGGTTGTACCACCAGTCGCCGCGGTCGACGGTCAGTCCGTCGAGCCGGTCAGCGGTACCCAATGTGCCACCGGCCGCTTCGACCTCTGCGGCCATCAGCTCGACGGCGCCGGCCGGGTCATCGACCACGGTGTTGATCTCCCCGGAGGCGGCATAGCGCTTGAAGGGGGCCAGCAACTCCGACAGCGGCTTGCCTGTCACGCTCAGCAGTTCGAGAACGAGCAAGGCTGCGATGATGCCGGAGTCAGCCCGGTAGTTGTCGCGGAAGTAGTAGTGACCGGAGTGCTCGCCACCAAAGACGGCTCCGGTCTCGGCCATCACCTGCTTGATGAAGCTATGTCCGACCTGGGTCCGCACGCCGACTCCACCCTTTTCGGCGATGACTTCGGCCACGACTCGGCTGCAGATGCAGTTGTAGAGGACGGTGGAACCCGGGTACTTGTCGAGCATCGACGCGGCCACCAGGGCTGTCGTCAGCGATCCGGACACCGGTTCCGCATGCTCATCGACCAGGAAGACCCGATCGGCATCGCCGTCGAAGGCCAGACCCACGTCGGCGCCAGACGACAGCACCAGCGCCTGCAGATCGACCAGGTTTTCGGGCTGAATAGGGTCGGCCGGATGGTTCGGGAAGTTGCCATCGAGCTCGGGAAAGAGGATCTCTACTGCAAAGGGAAGCCCCTCGAATACCTTGGGGGCAACGAGGCCGCCCATGCCGTTGGCTGTGTCGGCCACCACGTTGAGCGGGCGCAGCACCGAGGTATCCACAAATGACCGCACATGGTCGGCGTAGGCATCGATCACCGACCGGTGCTCGAGCGTGCCCAGGGTGGCCGGATCAGGCTCCGGCGGGCCGCTGGCAGCCCAGGCGTCCAGAGTCTGCTCGGCTGTGTCTTGGATTTCGAGGAGGCCGGTAGTGCTGCCGATCGGCCGGGCTCCTGACTGGCACAGCTTCAGGCCGTTGTAGCGGGCCGGGTTGTGCGATGCCGTGAACATTGCCCCGGGGGCGTCGAGATTGCCGGCTGCGTAATAGAGGAGGTCGGTGGAGGCGAGACCCAGGTCGACGACGTTGACGCCCTCCGACCGGGCCCCGAGGGCGAATGCCTCGGACAGCTCGACGCCCGACTCGCGCATGTCGCGTGCCATCAGGATTGTGGGCGCGCCGGTAAACCGGGCTACGGCCACTCCGATGGCTCGGAATTGGAGGGCGTTGAGGTCATCGGGGACGACGCCCCGGATGTCGTACGCCTTGAATACGTGGGAAAGGGAGGCCATGGCCGGGCCATCCTAGGCCAGCCCCCCGTGGCAGGATCTGAGGATGACCGCAGCCAGCCCGTCGGGCCGAACGGATGGATCGATCAAGAGGTTTGGCGTGGCCAGAGGCCTGACTGGCGCGATCATTGCCCTGGCCGCAGCGGTGGCCGTCGTCGTTCCTGGCGCCTCGGCAGGATCGGTCCGTGCTGAGGCTGCTGAGGGCGCTGTCCGGGCTGTTGGTGCCAGCGCCGTGACTTCCCCAACAAGTACCCACCTGATCGTGGCCTCCGGCGCCGACCCGGCAACCGGCGGCTACTGGCTGACGGCCACCGACGGAGGCGTGTTCTCCTTCGGTGCCCCGTTCGAAGGCTCGGCCGGTGGCCTCGTACTGCGGTCCGCGATGGTGGGGATGGCACCCACCATCGACGGCCTCGGCTACCGACAGGTGGCGGCCGACGGGGGCATATTCGCCTATGGCGACGCCAGCTTCCTCGGGTCGATGGGCGGCTTGCCCCTCAATCAGCCGGTGGTGGGAATGGCTGCCATGCCGGATGGCACCGGCTACTGGCTGGTGGCGGCCGATGGAGGAATATTCGCCTACGGCGATGCACCGTTCCTCGGCTCCATGGGGGGTCGGCCGCTCAACCGCCCCATCGTGGGCATGGCCACGACACCGGACGGTCAGGGCTACTGGCTGGTCGCCTCCGACGGAGGGATCTTCGCCTACGGCGATGCCCGGTTCCAAGGGTCAACCGGCAACCTCACCCTCTCGTCGCCGGTGGTCGGCATCGCCCCGGATAGCCCGTCGGGGGGCTATCGGCTGGTGGCGTCAGACGGCGGGGTGTTCTGCTTCGGAGCCCCGTTCGCCGGATCAGCAGCGGGTCTGCTCCGTCGGGCCGCCGTCTCGATCGATGGGTCGGCAGGTGGCTACCGGGTCGTATCGGCTGACGGGTCGGTCTACGCCTTCGGCGGCGCACCGTTCCTCGGGTCGGTCAGCGTGCCCCCGCTGGTGGGCGAGGTGGTCACCATCGACCCGGGCCATGACGGGGGGAACGGATCCGACCCTGCGTTCATCAACCGGCCGATCGACGGTGGCGGCTTCATCGAGTCGTGTGACACTTCAGGCACGTCCGATGTCAACGGATACCCCGAGCACGCCTTCACCTTCGACGTGGCCATCCGACTGGCCGCTGCCCTCAGGGCAGGTGGGGCCACCGTCGTCCTCACCCGCACCAACGACACGGGAGTCGGGCCCTGCGTCGACACCCGGGCAGCCATAGGAAACGCGGCCCGGTCGGATGCCGCCATCTCCATCCACGGCGACGGGGGGCCGCCGGGCGGCAGCGGATTCGCCGTCGATGTACCTGTGCCCGTGGTCAGTTCCATCAGCGACAACCGCGCCATCGTGGCGGCGTCGGGGGCACTCGGCAATGACGTGCGGGACTCCTTCCTGGCCGCCACCGGGCTGCATGTCTCGGACTACGCCGGCGCGAACGGCATCGTTCCCCGCGCCGACCTCGGCGGCCTCGACCTGTCGACTGTCCCCAAGGTGTTGATCGAGTGCGGCAACATGCAGAACTCGGGCGATGTTCCAGTGATGGAGGACTCGGGA
>JAYVYR010000263.1:0-5646 GCA_043784065.1 Acidimicrobiaceae bacterium | reverse complement strand
CCCCGAGCCGCACCACGTCGATACCCCGCACCCGGATGCTCGGGTCGAAGCTCCGCCGCTGAGGCAGATAGCCGATGTCACCCCCGGCCTCGCCCGGCGGCCGACCGAGCACCTCGACGTTGCCTTCGGCCAATGGCAGGAGACCCAGAACGGCATTGATCAGCGTCGACTTACCCGATCCGTTGGGCCCGAGAACAGCGACGAACGATCCCACGTCGATGGTCAGGTCGACGTGGGACCAGATGTCACGTCCCCCAAGCCGGGCGGTGGCATCGGTGAAGCGCACTGCGGAATCGGGATGTGCCGCCGAAGCCTGGGGGATCGAACCGTCACCCATGGGAACGCTCCAGTGCGGCATAGAGGGAGTTGAGTTGTGCCGTCTGCCAGTCCTGGAAGTTGGAGGTGGCCGGCTCGAGCGTTTCGGTTACGGACGTACGAGGGATGCCGGCGGCACGGGCCGCCGATACCTGGGCCGTCACGTCCGGAGTGAGGTTCTGGGTGTTCTCCACGTATACGGCAATGGTCCGCGTCCGTATCTGGCGGTCGATCGTCACCGTGTCCTCCGCCGACACGTCCGAGCCCTCGCTCACGGCGCGCAGGAAGTTGGCCGGGGTCACGAGGTCGAGCCCGACGGCCTGGCAGAGGTAGGCCACGATCGACTCCGATGCCCCTACCGGCGTACCGGCGAACCGGGCCCGGATCCGCAAGAGAGCGGCGTGATAGCTGGATAGTCCCACCTGCTCATAGGCGGTCTGCCGAGCCATGAAGTAGGCGCTGTCGGCCGGATCGGCCCGCACGAGATCACCAGTAACGGCGTTGATGAACTGCTCGACATAGGACGGGTCGTACCAGAGATGGGGGTTTCTGCCCAGGGCCACCCCCACCAAGGACCCTACGTCGAGCACCGTCCGGCTGCCTCCGTCAGCAGCCAGGAGACGGGACATCCACGGGTCGTACCCCGCACCGTTCTGGACGGCCACCTGGGCGTCGGCCAGCACCCGAGCGTCAGCTGCGGTGGGCTCATAGGCATGGGGGTCGGTATTCGGGTTGTCGATGACGCTGACCACGTGGGCGTGGGTCCCACCGAGTTGGGCCACGATGCTGCCCCAGAAGTTTTCGGCCGCCACCACTCGGACGATCCGTGGCGAACGGGTCGAAGACCCTTCTCCCGTTGGCGGAAGACTGGCAGCACAGCCGGCCAGGGCGAGGGCCGTTGCCACCAGCACGACCACGGTGCGCGGTGGCCTGGCAGATGGGGACAACTGACTACCGCGCACGTTCCCAAGTTAGTTGGGAATGATTCTCATTACAACTTCTGGCGGTCAGGGTGTGCTCATGGCCTATCCCATGTGATCGATTCCGAGCGGATCAGGCCCGCAGCGCCAGCCCTGCAGCAAGCACGCCCCGGGCGGTGGTTACGTCTTCAATCCGGGGGCCGTCGCCCTCACCTGGAACTTCGAGGATGGCCGGGATGCCCTGGAGCGCCGGGTGACCGAGGAGGGCCGCCAGGCCCGCAGCGCCGATCGTGCCGTCGCCGATGTTCTCGTGCCGGTCCTTGTTGGCTCCAAAGTCGACCTTTGAGTCATTCAGATGCAGACACCGCAGCCGGTCCATCCCAACGGTGGCCTTGATCAGGGCGACGAGGGCGTCGGCTTCGTCCACATTGGTGAATGGGATGCCCGACGCCCACAGGTGTTGGGTGTCGAGGCAGACGCCGAGTCGCTCGTCACCACCAGCCGCCTCGATCACCTGAGCCAACTCCTCGAAGGATCGCCCCACCGTGTCGCCTGCCCCGGCGGCATTCTCCAGCAGAATCGGACAGCTCTCCACGTCGGCTTCCACTTCGTCGAGCGATCCGACGAGGGCTTCGGCCACCGCCGGCAGAGCAGTATCGAACCCGCTCCCCCGGTGACTCCCGATGTGAAGCACCAGGCCGTCAGCTCCCATACCGTCGGCGGTGGACAGGTTGGCTGTCAGGCAAGAACGCGATTTGGCGGCCAATTCGGGGTCGGGCGAAGCCAGGTTGATCAGGTACGTTGCGTGACAGAAGGTGGAGCGCACCGACGGGTGTTCGGCCTGGGCTGCACGGTAGCCGGCGAGGATCTCGTCGCCGTACTGCGACGGCTTCCACATCCGAGGGCTCTGGGTGAAGATCTGGACGGCATCCGCCCCGATGTCCGCTCCGTGCTCCAGTGCGGGGACCAGGCCCTTTCCCGCTCGTACGTGTGCACCAATCAACATGGGCGCACCGTAGCAGTGCGGTGTCGTCCGCCCATGGGTTGGAGACGAGGACAGCGTCCAGTGTCCGGAATTCGGAGAAGGTCCTCAGTGGTATGACATCTGATACCACTTGAGCTTCGTTCCAGAAAACGGTGGACCCGACCGCCCGGCCCGCCCCGGTCGCCAAGGTCACCGCCTTGCGGTCGAACCGGATCCCAGTGGATGATCGTGCGGGCCAGCGGTTGGGCTACGCGAACGTGAGATCGGCGAACGATGACATCCGAGCAGACCCCTGCACCCCGCCGGGCCACAGAGGGGGACATCTCCCCCGACCTGTCCCCGGAGGGCATCGAAGACCACGTGGTCGGCGACGCCGTGACCGGAGCGATCGAAACGCAGCTCGCCGTCGTCCGCGATGTACTCACCAACTCGTCCCCCGGAGACCGTGTCGCCGTGGCCCGCTGGTTGGCGGCCGTCATCGACGGTGTCTCCCCGGACGAGATGGGCGGACTGCGTCGGATCATCCTCGACCATGACGAGCCGATCTACGGCACACCGCCGTTGGACTCGGATGACCAGTTGGCGGACGCCTGGCAGCACGGGAACTACCCCTACGCCAACCTGATGGGTCGTAAGGCCTACGAGGCGCAGAAGTACCACCTCCAGGTGGAGCTGCTGAAGCTTCAGGCCTGGATCAAAGAGAGCGGGCAGCGCCTTGTCATTCTGTTCGAAGGCCGAGACGCGGCTGGCAAGGGCGGCACGATCAAACGGTTCATGGAGCACTTGAATCCCCGTGGTGCCCACGTCATCGCCCTCGAGAAGCCGACCGAGATCGAAGCGGGCCAGTGGTACTTCCAGCGCTACGTGCAGCACCTGCCCACCCGAGGGGAGATCGTGCTGTTCGACCGGTCCTGGTACAACCGGGCCGGTGTCGAGCGAGTGATGGGGTTCTGCTCCCCGGACGAGGTGGCGGAGTTCCTGCGGGAAGCTCCGGAGCTCGAACGGAACTTGGCGAGGAGCGGCGTGCACTTGGTCAAGTTCTGGTTTTCCGTGAGCAGGGACGAACAGCGCCGACGCTTCCTCGAGCGGGAGCGGCATCCCCTCAAGCAATGGAAACTGTCGCCGATCGATCTGGCGTCACTCGATCGCTGGGACGACTACACCGAGGCCAAGAGTGCCATGTTCGCCGCCACCGACTCGGACTTCGCGCCGTGGACAGTGGTCAAGTCGGACTGCAAGAAGCGGGCCAGATTGCATGCCATCCGCTACGTCCTGCACATGATGCCCTATGCCGACAAAGACGTCGCGCGGATCGGACCGCTCGACCCGCTCCTCGTCGGCCGGGCCAGCGACGTCTACGAGCTCGGCGAGCGAATGTCACCGCCAGCTTGAGTATGACGTCGCCCGGCTTCGTGTCGCAACCGGGTCACCAGACCGAGCCCAGGCCCTTGATCTGCGCTACCGACCATGGTGCCGCCACCTCGACCAAGCATCCGTCGGCCCCGCCATTGCGCACGGCGGCTACGTCAGCGGCTGTTGACGAATCATCAGCCTGCACATAGCCGAGTACAGCCACTCGGTCGCCCGGCCGCTCTCGACTGCCCTGTCGCTCGCCGAAGAACGACAGGACATCACGCACGCCGGAGGCCCCGCTCGGTAGGACAACTGCGTCAGCCCAGCGGGCGCACACCTCGAGAAGAGCAGCATCAGGACCCGTTCCGCAAAGGAAGACCACCAGGGGTATCCCTTCGGCCTGGACCGGAGCGGGCCGATTGACGGCGTCCTCAACCGAATAGATCCGACCGTCAACCGTCGGATGCTCATCCTCCATCATTGCCCGGACGATCGCCAAGGCCTCGGCGAGGCGATGGGCATCAGCAGGAACCGCACGGTCGCCGTCCAACGAAAGGATGGCCCGTCCGTGGGAGATCACGTCCACACTGGTGACGATCTTGGACAGGATCGACGGGGCCCGGCGTTGGTCGCCTTCGGCTATCACACCCAGGTGGACCATCCCGGTACGGACCGCCAGGGCGCTGATCAGCGAGAATGCCTCGTAGGGCACGACATCTGGTGATTCAGGCGTTGTCTCGATTGCCCACACCGACGTGAAGCCCACCCGTTCAGCGGCCACCGCGGCGGCCGACGCCAGATCGAACATATCGTCATGCACCAGTTGCGCATCCGGGCAACCGAGACAGAGGCCCAGTCCAGCCAGCCGTCGGGCCACGGAGGCGATCGGTGCCATTACCGCAGAGTAGTAGCGGCCGACCGGAACACCATTCCGATCCGATGTCGGCGCCCGAGCCGGGGCATCGACCGAGTCCCAATCTGGTGAGCTCATGCACGAATCCACCAACCTGCGCCACCGATCAGGAGGCCGCGAGTGGTCAACCCGAGCCCCGCCTCGGTCAATGCGGCCAAGGACAGGTTGGTGCGGAGCAGTACCGTTTCGACCGACGTCGGCGAGTCGTCGATTGCATCCCACACCGCCCGCTCCACGCGGCCCATGGCAGCGATCGGATCCTCTTCATCGGTCGGGGCAGGGATTCCCGCTCCAGCCCGAAGTGGCGGACCGCCCCTGGCCAAGGACAGGGCGATCAGCACATCGTCGACGTCCCGGACCGGCGTGCAGCCATCGACGATCAGCCCGTTCGTTCCGACGGACGCCGGGCTGTGTACCCCCCCGGGCACGGCGCACACCGGTATCGATCGGCGGGCAGCGGCCTCGACGGTGTGCAGCGACCCGCCTCGACCGTGGCACTCGACAACCACGACGACGTCGGACAGAGCGGCAATGATGCGATTGCGGGCCGGGAACACCCGCCGACTGGGCCGTGTCCCGAGCGCCGCTTCGGAGAACACCGCCCCCACGGAGGCGACCCGCTCCCACAGGAGCCGGTTCTCCCGCGGGTAGACGGTGTCGAGACCCGTCCCCACCACAGCCACCGGTGGAGCAGCATCCGGTCCGGCGGCCAGTGCACCGGCATGGGCTGCGGCATCGATGCCGAGGGCCAGGCCCGAGACCACGACTACGCCCGCCCCGGCAAGGCTCCGGCCCAGGTCGGAGGCGACCCGGATGCCGTAGCGGGTAGCCGAACGGGTCCCGACCACCGCTACGGCGGGACGGGCGTCGAGGACCCACGGATCGCCAGCGGCGCACAGCACGGCCGGCGCTCCCGGGTCGCCGACCAGGGCGGACGGGTAACCCGGGCGACCGGGTAGGAGGACGGCGACCCCGGCCGCCTCGTAGCGACGCGCCACCACGGTGGGGTCAACCCTTCGGGCCTCCGCTGTGAACCGATGCCCCCGGTCGGCCGGATGGGTGCCAGCGGCCACGGCCTGCCACGCCATTCCGGGTCGAAAGCCGTCAAGTAGGTGGGCCAGCCGAACCGGTGTCATTCCGTGGAGGTCCACCAGGGCTGT
>JAYVYR010000262.1:0-14651 GCA_043784065.1 Acidimicrobiaceae bacterium | reverse complement strand
AGATGCCGGCCCACTTGAGGCGCTCGACCTCGCCCGGAATCTTGGCGATGCCGGCCGGGCCCTCCTTCGAGTACGTGTCAATGATGGCGTCGGCGATCTCGAGCGGGTGGCGCTCGAGTTTGAGCAGCTCGATCTCGCTCAGCTCACCCGTCTTGCGATAGGGGTTGATGAAGGGCATCGGACGGTCCGTCCCGCGTAGATGCAACCCGTAGAGTTCGTCCCGGTCCTTGGTCATCTCAGCGGACGATCATGTCAGTCATGGAGCCCGCACTCGACTTTGTCGGAATCGGCCCATCGGCCGGACCGAAGGTCCTTCCCCTCGACCACCGGGCTGGTGGTCGGAGCGCAGCCGACCGATACGTAGCCCTGCGAGCGCAGCGGGTGCTGGGGGATGTCGTGCTCGATGGCATAGCCGACGAGGTCCTCATGGGTCCATGTGGCCAACGGGTTGACCTTGACCATGCCCCAACCATCGTCGTACGCCACGATCGGGGCGTGGCGCCGGGTCGGGGCATCGTGCCGCTTCAGCCCAGTGACCCAGGCGTCCTTGCCGGCCAGGGACTGGCGCAGGGGACGGACCTTACGGAACTCGCAGCACTGAGCGGTGCCGCACGGGTGGGCGCCGGCGCCGGCCACCGGGTGGGCGACCGTCAGGTTCAGGTCGTAGCGCGACCGCACCGTCTCCACGTATCCGAGGGTCTCTTCGAAGTGCGAGCCGGTGTCGAGGAATACCACTTCGATGTCCGGGTCCACGGCCACCGCGATGTCGATCAGGACTGCCTCTTGAAACGAGCAGGAGAGAGCGAGCCTGGATCCGAAGCGCTCGACGGCCCAGGACACGATCAGCCCGGCCGGCGCCGTTTCGAAGGCGGCCGACTGGTCGGCCATCTCCTTGCGCAGTTGCACCACGGCAGGGTCGACGGCCAGTTCGGCCAACCTCGTCCGATTGTCCACCACGCTGAGCTTCACGACGCTTCCTCTCCCGCTGGGAACCATGGGCCTCTGTTGTGCGCCCTCCGCTCCTGCGGACCATCATCAACTGCATCTGCATCGACTGCGGGCGCATCTCCAGGACAGGGTGCCGTTCCGACTCCCCCGATTAACCCCCGGAACAATGCTCCTTACCTGTCGGGAACTATACATGACTAACCCGATCAGGTTTTGAAACATTCCCGAATTTTTAGGGCCGCTTTCGGGTCGAACCCAGTTCCTGGAGCCTACGGGCCAGAGCTGCAGGCCAGCTCGCGGCCGGCGCGACCGGGAATCCAATTGGATGCACCCCCTGTTGCACCCGCCAACGTCAGAGCTGCGCTTACGACATGGAGGTCGGTAGGATTGATCAGTGATCCGTATGCCGACACTTATGGTCGAGGACATCGACCTGTCCGACATGGAATTCTGGGGACGACCTCCATCTGAGCGCGACGCTGCGTTCGCTCTGCTCCGTGCCCAGCGTCCGATCGCTTTCTTTGAAGAACCCGACCTGGGCGAGAGTTCGGCACTCGCCCTGCCCCCAGGGCCGGGCTACCGCGTCCTCACCCGCCATGCAGACATCACCGAGGTCAGCCGCAACCCGGACATCTTTTGCTCAAGCAAAGGCGCGCTGACCATCATCGACCTGCCCGAGGGGATGATCGAATTCTTCGCCGGCATGATCTCGACCGATAACCCCCGCCATGCCCGCCTCCACAGGATCGTGTCCGCTGCTTTCAGTCCTCGGCACATCCGGGCCATCGAAGAAAGTATCGAGCAGGTGGCGGTCCGTCTCATCAATGAAGTGGCAGGCACGGGCGAATGCGACCTCGTCACGTCAGTGGCTGCCCCGCTCTCCCTCGAGATCATCTGCAACATCATGGGTGTGCCCGCCTCCGAGCACGCCACCGTGTTCCGGTGCTCCAATGTCATCACCTCATCGGGCGACGTCGAGTATCTCGCGGAAGGGAGCGACTCCCTCCAAGCCATCCTCGAAGCAGGACTGGAACTGAACGCGCTGATGGCCGACCTTGGAAGCCACCGGTTGGCTCACCCGCGAGACGATCTCACGACGGCGCTGGTCACGACGAACATCGACGGCGAGGCGTTGTCGCAGTCGGAGCTCGCCTCGTTCTTCATCCTGCTGCTGATCGCGGGAAACGTGACCACCCGGAACTCCATCTCCCACGGGATCCTGGCCCTGAGCGAGTACCCGGACCAACGGGCACTGTGGCAGGCCGACCCCGTAGCGGTGGCCCCCACCGGCGTCGACGAGGTCGTGCGATGGGCCAGCCCGGTCACCTGGATGCGGCGCACCGTCACCACCGACACAGTCCTGTCAGGCGAGCAACTCCACGAGGGCGACAAGGTGCTCCTTCTGTATCCGTCAGCAAACCGGGACGAGGCGGTATTCGAGGACCCCTTCCGATTCGACATCTACCGCAATCCGAACCCCCATGTCGGCTTCGGTGCTGCTGGCCCGCACTTCTGCCTCGGAGCCCACCTCGCCCGTCGGGAGATCGATGTGATGCTCCGCGAGCTGCTGACGCGCCTGCCTGACATCGAGGTGAGCGGCGAGCCCGACTGGACACAATCGCGCTTCGTCAACGGGATCAAGCACCTGCCGTGCCGGTTCACTCCGGTCGCCCCTTCTGTCTGACGATCAGGCCATTCTGTCTGACGATCAGGCCCGCTGCACCACCATCAGGCCTGAGTGTTCAGGGTTTGACCACCATCAGCACAGTGACCGCGACCAGTGCCACCGAGCATCCGAGCGCCGTCAGAGCGACCCGGAGGCAGACCCCCGCTGCGTCACCGGAGAGCTCCGTACTCCGATCCGGCCCGGCATCAACGTCATAGCCGGCCGCCGCCACCTGAAGCTGCCGCTCGCCGGGCCACAGCGCCGCCTCGGCTGCCAGGGCGATGATGGCCCACACCGCCATCCCGCTCGAGATCCAGGTGTCGGACCAGCCCCATTGGCCCCGACTCATGATCATCAGGGCAATCCCCAGGACGGGCACGGCAAACAGCACCCGACCCGCCCGGTTGGCCCCCGGCCGGTAGTACCTGGTGAGCGCCTCGGGCAGCGGACCGCCCCGACTGAGGGCATTTCGCAGTGACGCGGCAAAACCCCCGGCAACCACCACGGCGACCAGGCCGACCAAGGCGGCCAGCACATGGGCAAGCAGAACGAGGTCATAGGCGGCAGAGTTGTCGTTCACGGCGGCGAACATTGCAGCTCCTGTGGTCGGATCGACAAAGGGCACCCTGCGATTCTCGCACCCCGCCGGCCCGGCCCATCCCAGACCCAGGCCGATTGTCGGCGGAGCGACCCTGCACCGCTCCGGGCCTGGGAATTGCTAAGTTGGTTTTGGGTCGATGTTCGGAAGCATGGCGCAGGCCCGGTCCGGGCTTAGACGACGAATACCGAGGTGGCAGCCAGGTGTGCAGAAATGACCGACGATTGCTAAGGGGCATCGTTACCCGCTGATGAATCAACTCCGACTCGATCCCCTCACCGGACGCTGGGTGGTGGTCAGCACCGACCGTGCCGACCGGCCCCAGGCATTCGCCCCCCGCATGGCCTCGATCCAGGCCGATACTTCCCAACCCTGCCCGTTCTGCCCGGGGCACGAAGAGGAGACCTCACCGACGTTGGAGACCGCAGGTCCCGACGGCGCTTGGCAGGTCCGGGTGGTTCCCAACAAGTACCCGGCTTTCGAGGGCGATGCCCCGTTCGTGGTCACCAATCGGGGGCCGGTCTTCACCCAGGCCACAGCCGGCGGGATCCACGAGGTGCTCGTCCTCTCCCCCGACCACAAGAACACGTGGTCGATGCTGTCCGACAATCAGACTGGTGCCGTCATGCGGGCCATCAGCGATCGCATCGGCCAGCACGCCGCCATCCCGGGGCTGCGCTATAGCCAGGCAATCGTCAACGCCGGCCGTGAGGCGGGGGCTTCGATCGAGCACCCCCATGGCCAGCTGCTCGGCATGTCCTTCGTCCCCCGCGAGCTCGTCGAGGAACAGGCCGGATTCGCCCGGTTCGCCGGGCGGTGCCTGCTGTGCACCACCGTCGATGCCGAAGAGAACGTCGGCCACCGAGTCGTCTACTCCGATGAGCAGGTCCTGGTTGTCTGCCCTTTCTGGAGCGGCTCTCCTTACGAGATGCTCGTCATTCCTCGGGCCCACGGCCCCCACCTGCACCACAGCCCGACTACCGACCTGCTGGCCGTTGGGCGGGCCCTCAAGATCGCCCTCGGCCGACTACGCGCCGTTCTGGGCGACATCGCCTACAACCTGGTCTTCCATTCTGCCCCGTACCGGGCGCCCGAGCCCTACCACTGGCACGTGCACGTGGTCCCGAAGTTGACCACGGTGGCCGGGTTTGAGCTCGGTACCGGCGTGCTGATCAACATCGTGAACCCGGAACAGGCGGCCGAGGAGTTGGGCATCCCGCTCCCGGTGGCCGAGACGGGCTGAGGCAGTTCAGCAGCGTCAGACCAGTTCGAAGCTGAGCGACCCGTAGGGACCCAGTGTGACCGGGTAGGGCTCCGGACCGATCAGGGGGAAGGCGACTCGGCCGAGGAGTTCGACCGGCTGGCGCCCTGACCACTCGCCCACATCGACCGTGGCGGGCTGGGCCGTGCGGCTCAGGTTGTGGACGCACAGCACCGGATTGTTCACCTCGCGGTCGGACGCGGACGCCCGCCGGTCGGCCCGGACGAAGGCCAGCACCGAGGGATTGGCCGACGTGACCATCTGGACCGTTCCGGTGCCGAACACCGGGAACTGCCGGCGCACAGCCAACATCCGGCGCATCCAGTGCAGGAATGAACTCGGATTGCGCTGCTGAGCCTCCACGTTGACTGCCCCGAACCCGTAGATCGGGTCCATCAAAGGTGGCAGGTATAGCTGGGCGAAGTCGCCCCGGCTGAAGCCGCCGTTTCGGTCGGGCGACCACTGCATGGGCGTACGAACCGAATCGCGATCGCCCAGGTAGAGGTTGTCACCCATCTGGATCTCATCGCCGTAGTAGAGGACCGGACTGCCCCGCAGCGTGAACAGGATCGAGAAGAGCAGCTCGGACAGGCGTCGGTCGCGATCGAGTAGCGGAGCAAGGCGTCGGCCGATGCCCATGTGGCGCTTCATGCGCGGGTCCTTGGCGTACTCGGCGAAGAGGAAGTCGCGCTCCTCCTCGGTCACCATCTCGAGGGTCAATTCGTCGTGGTTGCGCAGGAAGATGGCCCATTGACCACCCGAAGGTGCATCAGGGGTCTGGGAGAGGATTTCGGTGATTGGGTAGGCCTGCTCACGCCGGACGGCCAGGAAGAGGCGCGGCATGAGCGGGAAGTTGAAGCACAGGTGACACTCATCGTCGTCGCCGAAATAGTCGGCCACGTCGGCAGGCCATCCGTTGGCCTCGGCCAGCAGGATCCGGCCCGGGTAGCTGGCGTCGAGTTCGGCTCGGACCCGCTTGATGAATGCATGGGTTTCGGGCAGGTTCTCCCCCGCCGTGCCGTCCCGCTGGAACAGGTAGGGGACGGCATCGAGGCGGAAGCCGTCGAGGCCCAGGTCGAGCCAGAACCGGACCACCTCGAGCATGGCGTCGGCCACATCCGGATTGTCGTAGTTGAGGTCGGGTTGGTGGGCATAGAACCGGTGCCAGTAGTACTGGTCGCGCTCGGCGTCATGGGACCAGTTGGACCGCTCGACGTCGATGAAGACCACGCGGGCCTCAGGCCACCGCAGGTCGTCGTCGTTCCACACGTACCAGTCGGCCTTCGGGTTGTCATGGCTCTGGCGGGACTCGACAAACCAGGGGTGCTGGTCCGAGGTGTGGTTGATGACGAGATCTGCGATCACCCGGATGCCCCTGGCGTGAGCTTCGACCAACAGGGTCTCGACGTCCTCGACCGTGCCCGACTCGGGGTGCACCGAGAAGTAGTCGCTGATGTCGTACCCGCCGTCACGCAGCGGCGACGGGTAGAAGGGCAGAAGCCAGATGCAGTCGATACCCAGCCATTGCAGGTAGTCCAGCTTGGCGATCAGGCCCGGAATGTCGCCCACGCCGTCGTCGTTGCCGTCGAAGAAGCCACGGATGAAGACCTCGTAGAAGACGGCGCGCTGGAACCAGAGTGGATCGTCCTCGGGCGGCGGCAGAGGCCCGGACGGCAGTGTCGGAACGGCGGTCACGACGGCACGCTATCCGACGTCCCGAGCTGTCCCGGTACACGGTCCGGTACACGGTCCGGTGCACGGTCCGGTGCACGGTCCGGCGCCATGGATCAGGGCCGGAGGAGGAGGCCGTCGGCCGGACTGCGAATTCGATTTACACCGTACGTTTACGTACGCCGTATACCGTTTTTGGAATTCTCCGTGTGCCAGTCCCTCCGATCAGGCATCGGGAAGGAGACCTGTGAGTAGCCGGTCGGCCGCTTCATAGGGGTCGAGGACCCCGTTGGACATGTCGGCCACCAGCGGGGCGAAGCGATCAGCGGCAAGGAGACCATCGAGCTGCTGCTCCACCCGGGCCAAAAGGATCTGATGGAACTCGCGGGTCAACCGCTGGCGACGGAACAACTCGAGGTTCCCATTGGTCACCAGATGGGCACGATGGTCGGAGATGGCCGTCCACAGCTCGTCCACCCCGTCGCCGTTGGAGGCCACCGTGTCGACGATCGGTGGGCGCCAATCGCCCAACTGGGTCAGATCGAGCATGAGTTCGAGGTCGCGCCGGGTCTCACGGGCGCCGGGCCGATCCGATTTATTGATGACGAAGAGGTCGGCGATCTCGAGCAGTCCGGCCTTGTTGGCCTGAATTGCGTCACCCCATCCCGGATTCACCACCACAATGGTCGTATCCGTTGCGGCGGCCACTGCCACTTCCTGCTGACCCACGCCGACCGTCTCGAGAAGGACCACGGGGACGCCTACGGCCGACAGCACCCGCACGGCGTCAGGCACGGCCACGGCCAGGCCTCCGAGGTGCCCCCGGGTGGCCATGGAACGGATGAAGACCTTCTCGTCGAGAGCATGGTTCTGCATGCGCACCCGGTCGCCGAGGATGGCACCGCCCGAAAAAGGCGACGACGGGTCGACAGCCAGCACGGCCACCCGGTCGCTGCCGTCGAGTCCTCGTTGGCGGGCCCGGTCGATGAGCTGGTCGGTGAGTGTCGACTTACCGGCCCCTGGGGCCCCCGTGATGCCCACCGTGTAGGCCTGACCAGGCGACCGGTAGGCGATCCCGGCCACTACCCGGGCACCGTCGCCGCCCCGCTCCACCAGCGAGAGGAGACGGGGCAGGGCAACCCGACTGCCCGAACGGGCGCTAGCGAACAGCATCGCGGGATCAGCGGAGCGGAGGTCGACCATGGGGAATGGAGCGTATCCGGGCAGTGACGGTGTCGTCAGACCCGGACGATGTCAGCACCCAGCGACACCAATTTGGCATCGAGGACTTCGTAGCCACGGTCGATGTGGTGGGCGTCGCTGATCACCGTCTCTCCATCGGCCACCAGACCGGCCAGGACAAGCGCGGCACCGGCACGCACGTCGAAGGCCCGCACCTTTGCCCCCGATAGACGACCGACCCCCCGGACCACGGCATGGTGGCCCTCGGTGCGGATCTCAGCCCCCATCCGGCGCAGCTCCTCGACGTAGCGGAAGCGGCCGAAGAAGAGGTTTTCGGTGACGATTCCCACACCCTCCGTCACCGTCAGCAGGGTGACGAAGAGCGGTTTGTAGTCCGTGGCGAAACCGGGGTACGGCAAGGTCGCCACGTCGGTCGACTTCAGACGGCCCACTCCGGCTGCCGCTGCCCGCAGGCCGTCGGGTCCGTAGGTGATCTCCATCCCGGTGGCCGTCAACTTCCGCAACAGCATGTCCATGTGTTCGGGGCGGCCGTCCTCTACAGTGACGTCGCCTCCGGTCAGCCCAGCCGCCACCAAAAAGGTGGCCACCACCAGCCGGTCGGCGATAACGGCGTGGCTGGCGGGCTCGAGCCTGTCGACACCCTCCACCTCGATGCGCGACGTGCCCGCCCCGGAAATCCTCGCCCCCATGGCATTGAGGAAGTCGGCCAGGTCGCTGACCTCAGGCTCGCGGGCGGCGTTTTCGATAACCGTGGTTCCCTTGGCCAACACGGCGGCCATCAGCACGTTGTCGGTACCGGTGTGGCTCGGGTACTCGAGAACCACCCGGTTGCCGACCAACCGGGGGCAGCCGGCCACACTGGACGACACCTTCCCTTCAACGTTGCCATGCGAAGAGGTGAACTCGGCGCCCATCGATTCGAGGGCACGCAGGTGCATGTCGATCGGCCGGGGGCCGAAGTCGTCACCGCCTGGCATCGACACCCGGGCCCACCCACAACGGGTAAGCAGTGGACCGAGGACGACGACCGAGGCACGCATCTTCTCGACCAGTTCGTAGGGGGCCTCGGGCACCAGGTCGGCCGGCGTGGTCACCACCAGTTCGTCGGGGCGCTCGCCACGGGTCACCTTGACACCCATGGCCTCGAGTACCTCGGCCATGATGTCGACGTCGCTGATGCGGGGAACGTTGGCAAGGACGTGGCGGCCCTCGGCAAGCAGACAGGCGGCCATCAGCTTGAGAACTGAATTTTTGGCACCTCCGGCCTGCACGGAGCCCGAAAGCGGCCCGCTGGGGGTGACGATGATGCTATCCACGGCCCCCAGTATGGCCCCTTCCCGCCAGGCGACCCGACGATCCTCACCTTGAACCCTGGCCACGACAGTGCCCAAGGCGGCCGATTGTCAGATGATGGCTGTCTCCTCCCACCGGCCGAACACCCCGGCCAGCGTGTTGATCATCTCGCCCACGGTTGCATAGGTGCGCACAGCGTCGAAGATGGCCGGCATGAGGTTGCGCTCGGCATGGCCGGCGTCGTCAGCCAGGCGGGCCAGCGACTCCGCAACAGCTGGGTCCGACCGAGCCAGCTTCACCTCGGCCAGGCGCTTGCGCTGCGCCTGCTCGACTTCGGGCCCGATGGAAAGTGTCGGCAGTTGGCTGTCCTCGTTGCCGCCGGTGAACCCGTTGACCCCGACGATCACCAAACGGTCCGAGGAGACCTGGCGCTGGAAGCGGTAGGCGGCATCGGCAATCTCGCCCTGGAACCAATTGGCCTCGATGCCCGCCACCACTCCGTCCAGAATCGAACCGGAACCCAACTCGTCCAGGTGGGCGAACACGACCTCGGCCTGAGACTCAAGCTCATCAGTCAGCGCTTCGACGAACCACGAGCCGCCCAGAGGGTCGGCCACCTGGGCCACTCCGGTCTCCGACGCGATGACCTGCTGGGTACGCAGGGCGATGCGGGCCGCCTTGTCGGTCGGGAGGGCCAGGACCTCATCCATCGAGTTCGTGTGCAGGCTCTGGGTTCCGCCGAGGACGCCGGCCAGCGCCTCGATAGCGGTACGGACGATGTTGAGCTCGGGCTGCTGGGCGGTCAGCGAGGCGCCGGCGGTCTGGGTGTGGAAGCGCAGCGTCATCGACCGTGGGTCGGTCGCCCCGTAGCGGTCACGCAGCCAACGGGCCCAGATGCGCCGGGCGGCCCGGTACTTGGCGATCTCCTCGAAGAAGTCGATGTGGGCATTGAAGAAGAACGACAACCGAGGGGCGAACTCGTCGACGCCGAGCCCGGCAGCTCGAGCCGCCTCCACGTAGGCGAACCCATTGGCCAGCGTGAACGCCAGCTCATGGGCGGCCGTGGACCCGGCCTCGCGGATGTGGTAGCCGGAGACAGAGACAGGATGGAAGCGGGGCATCTCGGCCGAGGTGAAGCGGATCACATCGGTGACCAGCCGCATCGATGGGCGGGGCGGGAAGATGTACTCCTTCTGAGCCTGATACTCCTTGAGCATGTCGTTCTGGAGGGTTCCGCCCAACAGACGTCGCTCAGTACCGGCTGACTCGGCAGCGGCCACGTACATGGCGAAGCACATCGGCGCCGGCGAGTTGATGGTCATCGACGTGGTGGTGCGCCCGAGGTCGATCCCGTCGAACAGGTCCTCGGTGTCGGCCAGGGTGTCGACGGCCACGCCGCACCGGCCCACCTCGCCCTCGCACATCGGATCGTCGGAGTCGCGGCCCATCAGGGTCGGAAGGTCGTAGGCGACGGACAGGCCGTCGCCGCCAGCGGCCAGCAGGTCGCGAAAGCGGAGGTTGGTGTCCTCGGCCGTCCCGAATCCGGCGAACATCCGCATGGTCCACAACTTCGAGCGGTACATCGAGGCGTAGGGGCCCCGGGTATACGGGTACTGGCCCGGCCAGCCGATCGAAGGGTCGGGCTCGTTGGGTCCGCCGTCGGGCCCGTCACCTTGGGGCGGGCCGTAGACAGGTTCCAACGGCACGCCCGACATGGTTTCGAAGTCGGTGTCGCGCAGCTCGGCCGACCCGTAGGCGGCACGCCAGGCCTCGAACCCGGCGGATGCCGGAACGTCGGTCATGGCGTAAGCATACGGACGAACGACCCCCCGGGGGCACCATCGGCGCACTGCCGGTAGCGGAGTTTTGGGAGGGTGCCGCTGTCAGTCCGAATTCGGCATCAGGTGCAGCTTTTCGAGGAATGCGGGGTCCCGAACTCTGCATCGACGTCCGACCCCGGTGCCAGCCACTAACGTCGGTTGCCGTGAACGCCGCCACTCAGGCACCTGACCGCAATCTGGCCATGGAACTCGTCCGGGTGACTGAGGCGTCGGCCTTGGCTGCGTCCCGCTGGATGGGCCGTGGCGACAAGAACGGTGCCGACGGGGCCGCTGTCAATGCCATGCGGATCGTGCTGTCCTCAATTGCCATGGATGGAGTCGTGGTCATCGGTGAGGGCGAGAAGGACGATGCCCCGATGCTCTTCAACGGCGAGCGCATCGGGGACGGAACGCCGCCCAAGGCCGACATTGCCGTGGACCCGATCGACGGCACGACCTCGACGGCACTCGGCCGAGGCGGAGCGTTGGCCGTCATCGCTGTATCCGAAGAGGGCACCATGTTCGACCCGGGCCCCTGCGTGTACATGGAGAAGCTGGCCGTAGGCCCGCGGGCCGTCGGTGCCATCGACATCACCCGGCCGATCCAGGAGAACATGGAAGCGGTCGCCAAGGCCAAAGGCACCTCGGTGCGCGATCTGACTGTGGTCATCCTCGACCGTCCCCGCCACGCAGACCTCATTGCCGAAGTCCGGAGCACCGGTGCCCGGATCCGGCTCATTACCGATGGCGACGTTGCCGGTGCTATCGCCACCTCCTGGCCCGACACCGGCGTCGACCTGCTGGTCGGAATCGGCGGGACGCCGGAAGGCGTGATCGCGGCGGCTGCGCTCAAGTCGATGGGGGGCGAGATCCAGGGCCGGCTGTACCCGCGCGATGAGGGTGAGAAGCAGGCCGCTCTCGACCTGGGCTACGACCTCGACGCCGTGCTCACCACCGACGACCTGGTCAAGGGTGACAACTGTTTCTTTGCCGCCACGGGCATCACCGACGGCGAACTGCTGCATGGCGTGCGCTACGACGAGTTCGGGGCCAACACCCAGTCGCTCGTCATGCGGTCGAAGTCCGGCACGGTTCGCCTCATCGACGCCCGACACCCGCTGCACAAGCTCTCCGAGTACAGCGCCATCGAATTCGGCTGAGCAGACCGTGCGACGCCCGGCGGCGGTGGGAAGCTACTGCGGGCGGGCGTCGCGATCTCGCACCCGCACCTCGATCGTCGCACTTGTGTTCGTTGCGTCCTTGGCCGCGTGCAGTATCTCCGGCACCTCGGCCGCTCCGGGATCGCCCGCCACCCTGGCCCGCATCCACCAGTCCGTCGCCCGCACCGAGGCCGCCGGCACGGCACACCTGGCAACCTCCTCGGAAGTCACTTCGGCGACCGCCAACGAGCCCGCCCAGCTCATCACGTCCGTCGGCGACATCCAGTTCGCCGGTCCGGACCTGTCGATAACCAACACGATCCAGTCGGTACCGCGGTCCGAGAGTTCGAGCACGACCTCGAGCAAAGCCACGACCTCACAGGGGATCTATCTCGGCCGGCACCTCTTCATCGGCTCCCAATCACCCGATCCCACCTGGATCGAGACGACGCTGCATGCCCCGTATCCCTACTTGGGTGCGGTCACCACACAGCTGCTCGAGCACACCAGCGGCCCCGTGACCGTCGTGGGCCACGGCCGGATCGACGGGAAGGCCGCGACGGAGTACCACCTGCCCGTACCCGCTTCCGATCAGTCGATCAGCGAGTCCGATTCACACAACCGACCGTTCACGGGACATTTCCACTCCGCCCCCTTCGTCGCCACCATCTGGCTCAACAGCGACGGGCGGATCGTTCGCACGTCGGCCACTGTCGTCACCACCGCATCGCAGAATCGGGCAATCGTTCGCCAGTCGTCCACGGCCACCCTGTCCGCCTTCGGCGAACTCGTGCACATCGTCGCCCCGGCGGTCGTCGTTCACGCCTGACGTCCGCCCGCACCCAGCGCTACGCGGCGCGCCCAGGGAAGCGATGCGGGTGTGGTGCCGACCCCCTCGTCCGGGATGGTTCAGGCTGAGGTGGTGGCGGAGGCGTCCACGGCCTCAAGGCGGACCTGGGCCCGACGAACGGCGGCCTCTGCCTCGACCAACTCCGGGTCGACGATCTCACCTTCGGCCGGCGTGCGGTTGACCGCTCCTCCCAGCTCGGCCACCTTGGCTTCGGCGGCCTCGAGGGCGACGCGTGCCCTGTCGACATCGATCTCCTCGGCCAGCTCGGCCACACCGATCAGCAACGTGACGCGGGTGCCGGCCACACCGTCGTCGTCACCGTCAAACGAAATGTTCTGCTCCACCTGGGTGAATCCGCCGTGCACGGCGATGCGGACGTCGTCGCCTTCAGGGCGGATGACCCGGACAACACCCGCCAGGACCGTGCCCACCAGGGGTGTGTGACCGGCCAGGAAGGTCACGTCACCTTCGCCTGTGCGGAGGATCACATCCGAGGCCATCCCGTTGAACAGGATGCGCTCGGGGGTGACCAGATTGATCTGAAAGAGGGACTCGTCGGCCATGGCCCTAACGTCCGATCAGCTGTTCGCGAGGTCGTGGGCCTTGGCCAGCACGGACTCGGCGCCGCCGACGTTGAAGAACGCCTGCTCGGGTACCTCATCGAGCTCACCGTTGACCAGGGCCTCGAAGGACTCGACCGTCTCCTCGACGGGCACGGTCACACCCTTCAGCCCGGTGAACACCTCGCCCACGTTGAACGGCTGGGACAGGAAGCGCTGGACCTTACGGGCCCGGGACACGGTGACCCGGTCCTCCTCGGACAGCTCGTCGAGGCCGAGGATGGCGATGATGTCCTGGAGCTCCTTATACCGCTGGAGCACACCCTGGACCCGGCGGGCCACGTTGTAGTGGCGCTCGCCCACGATCTCGGGGGCCAGGATGTTCGACGTCGACGACAGCGGATCCACCGCCGGGTAGATGCCCAACGAGGCGATGTCACGGGAGAGCTCGGTGGTGGCATCGAGGTGGGTGAAGGTGGTGAACGGCGCCGGGTCGGTGTAATCGTCGGCGGGCACGTACACGGCCTGCAGCGAGGTGATCGACCGGCCCCGGGTCGAGGTGATCCGCTCTTGGAGCTGGCCCATCTCGTCGGCCAGGGTGGGCTGGTAGCCCACGGCCGAAGGCATGCGGCCGAGCAGGGTGGAGACCTCCGAGCCGGCCTGCACGAAGCGGAAGATGTTGTCGACGAAGAGGAGCACGTCCTGGTTCTTCACGTCGCGGAAGTACTCGGCCATGGTCAGGGCCGCCAGGGCGACGCGCAGGCGCACGCCCGGGGGCTCGTCCATCTGGCCGTACACCAAGGCGGCCTTCTCGATCACGCCCGACTCCTGCATCTCCAACCACAGGTCGGTGCCCTCACGGGTGCGCTCCCCCACCCCGGCGAAGACCGACACGCCGCCGTGGTTGGTGGCCACCCGGTTGATCATCTCCTGGATGAGCACGGTCTTGCCCACGCCGGCGCCGCCGAACAGCCCGACCTTGCCGCCTTTGGCAAACGGGCACACCAGGTCAATCACCTTGATGCCGGTTTCCAGCAGCTCCTGTGAAGGGCTGAGTTCATCGTAAGCCGGGGCTTTGCGGTGGATCGACATGTGCAGATCGGCGTTGACCGGGCCACGCTCGTCAATCGGTGCACCCAGCACGTCCATGATGCGGCCCAAGGTGGCTTTGCCCACAGGAACCATGATCGGGCTGGCCGTATTTTTCACCATCGTGCCACGGCGCAGGCCGTCAGACGAGCCCAGCGCAATGGTACGCACAATGCCGTCGCCCAGTTGCTGCTGCACTTCCAACGTCAGGTTGGAGCCGTCCATCTTGAGCGCGTCATAGATTTTTGGCATCTTGTCGCGTGGAAATTCCACGTCAACCACTGCGCCAATGCATTGAACAATTTTTCCCTGAACGGCGGCGTTCGTTTGTGTATCTTGAGCCATTTGGCTTTGCTCCAATCAGTTTGAATCTTGCTAGCGGACTGCGTTACGGGCCTAGGCCCCGATCGCGGCAGCCCCGGAGACGATCTCGGACAGTTCCTTGGTGATCGCGGCTTGACGGGTCTTGTTGTAGATCAGTTTCAACTCGCCAATCACGTTGCCCGCGTTATCGGTGGCCGCCTTCATGGCG
>JAYVYR010000261.1:0-4214 GCA_043784065.1 Acidimicrobiaceae bacterium | reverse complement strand
AGCTCGGCCCGCTCAGCCTCGTCGGGCGCCCCCACTGGGATGATCAGATCGAACCGGCCCGGCCGCAGAAGGGCGGGATCGATGGCGGCGATGGAGTTGGTGGCCATCACCACCAGGCGATCGGGACGTGATCTGAACATCGGCACCGCCTTCAGCAGTTCGTTGACAAGCGGTTGGCTGTCCGGTCGTTCGGCCCGGTCCGACGCGATCTCGTCAGCCTCGTCGATGAACGTCACCAGTCGATCCACCCGGCCGAGCTCGGCCAGCGAGTCGTGCAGCGCCCTCGCCCCATCGAGGCCCTGACCGAGCAGTGACGGATGGAGCTCAACGAAGGCCCAGGACAATCGCGATGCGATGGCCCGGGCGAACGAGGTCTTGCCTGTTCCCGGCGGCCCGAACAGCAGTACGGCGGATGGAGGTCGCAGGCCCAAGCGGTCGGCCAGGTCGGTGTGAGTCAGCGGTGCCACCACGCGGCGTTCAAGGAGCTCTTTGGCCGCGGAGAATCCTTTCATGGACTCCCATAGGCCGTCCGGGGGGACGGTGCCACCGAACCGCTCTACGATCGCCAGTTCCTCAGGAACCATCGAGACGTCACGGGCATAGAGGTGGAGGCCTTCCAGGTGGGCAAATCCCTGATTGACAAAGGCGTCCTCGCCGACCTGGCCGGCCTGGACCACGGCCAGTAGCCGTGACGACCCCCGGTGGATGACCTCCTGGTCCAGCTGACGAAGTAGGGCGGATCCCATTCCCTGGCGGCGCCAGTCGGGGTGGAGGGCGAAGGCCAGCACATGGGCATCGGGTCCGGCCACGCGGGCCACTACTGCGCCCACCAGGTCACCGTTGGCGGCGAGGGCGACCACGGCCGGTTGGTGTTCATGGAGCGCCTCGACGACGTCGCTCCGGCTGTAGGCGGCACCGGTAGCAGTCCCGGCCATGTCGATGAGCCGGACCACTTCTTCGAACGGTGCGACCGGATCGCGGTCGCCGAGCGTGAGGACTCGCCAGGCTGTCGTCATGCGTCACACCTTCCTTCGAGTTCCCAATGGCTCTCGGGACCCCATGGTAGGACGAGGACATCGTTGACCGGGGTCCGTCCACGACGCATGCTGTGGGCGTGGCCGACCGGGCCGGGGGAGGAAGCAACATGGGAGAGTGGTCCAGGGCTGAAATCGAAGAGGCGTTCGCCGAATACCAGCGACGGGCTGCTGCATCTGGGGCGAGCGGTGACTGGCGGCCGTGGACAGACCTGTTCACCGAGGACGCCGAGTACATCGAGCACCTCTACGGCAAAATGCAAGGCCGCCAGGTCATCTACGAATGGATCCAGAAGACCATGTCGGAGTATCCGGGCAGCGATATGCCGGAGTTCCCCATTGAGTGGTATTCCGTCGACGAGGACAAGGGCTGGGTGATCTGTCAGGTCTGGAATCGTATGCGTGACCCCGGCGATGGCAGTGTCCACCAGGAGTACAACATCACCATCTTGAAGTACGCCGGCAACGGGCTGTGGTCCTCGGAGGAGGACGTCTATAACCCGATGCACTTCGGCACCATGCTTCAGGCGTGGGAATCGACACGCGACGCCGCCGCTAGCTGAGCCACGCCAGCCGGGCCAGGCGAGTGCTGGTAGAGATCGTCCGCACTACGGTGGGCGAGGTGGAGCGACGCAGACTCGGGCGGACAGGGCATGACTCGTCGGTGGCCATCCTGGGCGGGGCCGCCTTCGCCCGTTCGGATCCCGACGTCACTGCCACCTCCTTCCACCAGGCTCTGGCCGCCGGCGTCAACCACCTCGACGTGG
Organism: Acidimicrobiaceae bacterium; assembly: GCA_043784065.1. GTDB lineage: Bacteria > Actinomycetota > Acidimicrobiia > Acidimicrobiales > RAAP-2 > Bog-756. The sequence goes on along the minus strand of JAYVYR010000261.1, from coordinate 2,413 downwards.
CACCCCAGTACGGCATGGCCCAAGAGTTGCTCGGTCCACTTATCCGGCCGGTCCGTGATCAGGTCTTCGTGGCCTGCAAGACGCTGCGCCACAACCCAGACGGTGTACGGGCCCAGCTCGAGGAGTCGCTCCGGCTGCTCGAATGCCACTCATTCGACTTGTACCAGCTCCATGCCGTAACTGACATGGCCGAACTCGATGCGCGTGACGGTGCCGTCCAGGCGATCCTGGCTGCGCGCGACGAGGGCCTGACCGCGTGGGTCGGTATTACCGGGCACGGGCACTCGGCACCGGCCGCCCAACTCGAAGCGCTGCGTCGCTACGACCTCGACACCGTGATGTTCCCCGTGTACCCCCGACTTTGGGCCGATCCCGTGTATCGGAGCGAGGCCGAGGCGCTCCTCGCCCATGCCACGGAACACGACGTGGGGGTGATGGCCATTAAGGCCGCTGCCGCCCGCCCCTGGGCAGGACGGGAGCCCACTGCCGACACCTGGTACGAGCCGCAGACCACGGCCGAGGAGGTGACGCGGGGCGTCCGCTTCGCCCTGTCAACGCCGGGAGTTCATGCCTTCTGCACGCCAGGCGACATTCGGGTGCTGACCACTGCACTGGCCGCCGCCGAGGCTTACGTCCCCATGGCACCCGACGAGCGGGAGGAGGCCGAGATGGCCATGGCTGACGAGTCATCGATCTACCCGATGCCTTCCGCGTGAGCCGGCCGGGTTGAACTGGATGGGCATGGTGCGTGCAGGGGCGACAGGGGATGACGACAATGTGCGCCCGGGCGAGGAGGTGCGTCTGTCCGCGCCACTGCAGGGGATGGTGGTGCTCCTTCCGGTGGCCGTCGGTGGGGCGTTGGCGGTCGGCACCGTTGTCGTGGTGCTCGAGTCGATGAAGATGGAGCACGTCGTACGCAGCCCGGTGGCTGGCACGCTCACCTTTCTGGACGTCGACCTCGGGGACCAGGTGTCCGACGGCGCACCGTTGGCGCTGGTGGAGGCAGGGGAGCCGGGCGACGATGTTCATGTCGTCGCCGACGAGATCGATCTCGACCACATCCGGCCGGACTTGGCCGAGCTCTTCGAGCGACGGAACCTGCTGGCCGATGCCGGTCGACCTGATGTGGTGGCCAAGCGCCATGAACAGGGCCGGTGGACGGTCCGCGAAAGCATCGAGGCACTGGTCGACCCCGGCTCATTCACCGAGTACGGCGGGTTCGCCATCGCCGCCCAACGTCGCCGTCGGGACCTGGAGGAGCTGATCGAGCGGACGCCGGCTGACGGACTTGTCGGGGGAACCGCCCGGGTCAACGGCGACCGGTTCAGCGATGAGCAGGCCCGGTGCGCCGTCGTGTCCTACGACTACACGGTGCTGGCCGGGACCCAGGGCCAGCAGAACCACCGCAAGAAGGACCGGCTGTTCGAGTTGGTTGAGCGTCTGCGCCTCCCGGTCATCTTGTTCACCGAGGGCGGCGGGGGTCGGCCCGGCGACACTGACTACGCCGTGATCACCGGACTCGACACGCAGGCATTCGCTCTGTTCGGAAAGCTCAGCGGTCGTGTTCCCCTGGTGGGTATTGCGTCGGGGTGGTGCTTTGCCGGCAACGCCGCCCTGCTCGGTTGCTGCGATGTCATCATCGCAACCGTTGGTTCCTCGATCGGAATGGGGGGTCCAGCCATGATCGAGGGTGGAGGGCTGGGCACCTACCGCCCCGAGGAGATCGGTCCGCTCGACGTGCAGGTGCCGAGCGGAGTAGTTGATTTGGTGGCCGACGACGACGCCGGTGCGGTCGATCTGGCCCGGCGCTACCTGGCGTACTTCCAGGGTCCGGTTGCGGACTGGACCTGCGCCGATCAACGGCTGCTTCGTTCGGCCGTGCCTGAGCAGCGGCTTCGGGCCTATGACGTCCGGGCGCTGTTGGCGGTCCTGGCCGATTCCGGCTCGGTACTTGAACTTCGGCGGGGCTTCGCCGCCGGGATGGTGACGGCCCTGGCCCGCTTCGAAGGTCGACCGGTGGGCGTAGTGGCCAACGTCCCGACCCATCTCGGTGGTGCCATCGATGCCGACGGTGCGGACAAGGCGGCCCGGTTCCTGCAACTGTGCGACGCCCACGACCTACCGATCGTCTTCCTCTGTGACACGCCGGGGTTCATGGTCGGTCCGGAGGCCGAACGAACGGGCCTGGTGCGCCACGTCAGTCGCCTCTTCGTGACCGGAGCCAGTCTGACCGTTCCGTTCTGCACCATCGTGCTCCGGAAGGGGTACGGCCTCGGCGCCCAGGCCATGGCCGGGGGCAGCTTCCGGTCACCCCTATTCGTCGTGGCCTGGCCGAGTGGCGAATTGGGGGGCATGGGACTCGAGGGGGCGGTACGACTCGGGTTCCGTCGCGAACTCGAGGCCGTGGAGGACC
>JAYVYR010000260.1:0-3986 GCA_043784065.1 Acidimicrobiaceae bacterium | reverse complement strand
ACGAACACGAGGAGGGGCCGGCCTGAGGCCAGTCGGCCGTCGATTGCCGCCAGCAGGACGGCGTCCTCCCCTCCGGTCGGATCATCCGGCCGGAAACGCGAGGTGTCCACCCCGTGCGGCGCCACGATCACTTCGCCAGTCACCGTGCACCACCGAGCCAGCGCCTCAGCCGTCACCTGGCTCGGGCACACCACCACCGCCGCCGTCTGGGCCGCCCGCCGGATGGAGCGACGGAAGAGCACGGCCTTCGAGCGCTCGTGCCACTCCGGAGAGTCGAAGAAGCTCAGGTCGTGCACGGTCACCACCGTCGGTACCGGCGGGTGCCGCGGCATCGTGTAGTGGGGGCCGTGGTGGACGACTACTGCGGACGAGGCGAGCAGAGGACCGAGTCGAACCTGCTCCCAGATCAGTCGGAGGGGGCGTGGGCCAGGTGCGGCGGCCAGGAGGTTGATTTCGGCCACCATCGGCGCCCACCGGGCCCGGTCGGCAGAACGGCTGGCCAGCACCAGGTCGACATCAGGGCGGACGGCGAGCTGCTTGGCCAGCTGCAGGATGTAGTGCCCAGCGCCCACCGGTTGGTCGGGAACCGCGCTGACGTCGAGCGAGACCCGTAACGGTGCAGAATCGTCGCTCACGAGCCGCCCCGTCGGCCGGCTGCCCGATCCCACACATCACGGTGGCGACGGGCAATGGATGACCACGACAGCTCTGCCGCTCGGGCCGAGCCCCGACGGATCAGATCCGACCGGACGGCTTCGTCGGTGGCCACAACGAGGAGGCCGGCAGCGATCGACGCCTTGTCGAGCGGGTCCACTTCGAGTGCGGCCCCACCGGTGCTCGGCAGCGGGCTGGCCACCACCGGTGTACCTACCGACATGGCCTCGACCGGAGGCAGCCCGAATCCCTCGATGAACGGCACGTAGGCCAGGAGCCGGGCTGACGCGTAGAGGCCGGAAAGTTCGGCAGCCGAAACTGTGCCGGCCAACACCACCCCGGGGCCTGCCGTCACCTGCTCGCCCCAGCCTGACGGCCCGACCATGACCAACGGCCAGGGCTCGGGCAGCTCGTCGCGGATGGCTTCGTAGGCTTCGATCAGGCGCTGGAGGTTCTTCCGGGGTTCCAGGGTCCCCACACTCAAGAGGAACGGGCCGTGGACCCCGAGGGAGGCGAGGTGTGACGTCGCCCCGGCAATGTCGGGAGGCGGCATGTGGTCGGATCCCATCGGGATGACCGTGACCGTTTCCGACGAGGCACCGGCTTCGACCAGATCGCCGGCCACCACCTCCGCCGGCACCACGAAGTGATCGGCTCGCTTCAGCGCCCGGGCCAGGGCGGCCTCGTGCCATCTCCGGCCGCGGGCGGGATAGGCGTCGGGCACGCGGCGCCACAGCAAGTCGTGGACCGTGACCACCAACGGTGCCCCGCTGGGTTCGAGGGTGGCCAGCGACACGGCATGCACGACGTCCACTCCCGACGGGGCCCGCACCAGGCCATGGTCCCAACCACGGGTCAGAAGTGGCCCCGGCAATACCGAAGTGTGCAGCGCGTGCCGGAGCCCGGCCAACGGATCGGCCGAGCGCCAAGGAGCCCTGCTGGCCATCAGCGTCACCTCCGGTGCATCATCGGCCTCGACCGCGGCCAACTCATCCAGTCCTTGCAGTAGGCCGAGCACATAGGTGCCGATCCCACCCGCCGCCGAGCGCCGGAGCTGCTCGGCCAACAGCAGTACGCGGAGGCGGTTCATCGGCCACGCCTCCGGCCAGGAGGCACCACCGAGTCCCGTGCGGCGGCGGCATCCCGGTAGAGACCGACCAGCCCATCGGCGCACCGCTCCCAACTGAAGTCGGTGGCGCGGGCTCGACCCCGTGCCACCAGGGCATCGACGGCCTCGCCGCCATCCAACGACTCGACCAGGCGGGCGGCCAGGGCGTCGCCGTCGCCGGACGGCACCAACCAGGCGCCGTCGCCCACCACCTCGGGGACGGCGCCGGCTGCCGTAGCCACCACCGGCACTCCGGCAGCCATGGCCTGCAGCGGAGGTAGCCCGAATCCTTCGTAGAGCGACGGGTAGGCCAAGACGGCGGCGCCGCTCAGGGTGGCGGACAGGCCAGCGTCGTCGAGGTACCCGGGCCGGACGATCCGGTCCTTCGCCGCAGACGTAGCCAAGGCCTCGGCGAACGCCTCCGCACCCCAACCCGCGCCCCCGACGATGACCAGGGCAACGTCGGGATGGACTGCCGCCACTGCGTCAAAGGAACGGACCAGGAGGGGGTAGTCCTTACGCGGCTCGATGGTCCCGATGGCCAACACGTAACGATGACAGCCGTCCGGCAGGGCAATGCCCGAACCACCACTGCCGGCCGGCAGACCTGGCACACCGTGGTGGACTGCACGGACACGGGACGGGTCGATCCCGAACTCGGCCACCACCTCGTCGGCCACGAACCTCGACGGCGTGTGCACCCATGCGCCGTCGGCGATCGCCCGGCGGATCAAGCCCGGGAAGTCCAAGGTAGGGGTATCGCACAGCTCGGGGAAACGCACCACGGTCAGGTCATGGACCGTCACGACCCGGGCAGCCGATCGGGTGGGCGGCACCACGAAGTTGGATCCATGCACGACATCGTGGCGACCGATGAACCATTCGACCGGTGGAAACGACGACCGTCTCCATGCGGCATGCAGCGGTCGGGCCGGCATGGGTCGCTGGTGGCCCACGATTCCTGCCGGCAGCCGCTCCGCCAAACGTTGTCGGCGTCGCCAACTCACGGCAAAGGCCGACAGATCGAGGTCGTACCGGGCGGACAGGCCGGTCAGTGCCCCCGCGCAGAACACGCCGACCCCGGTGGGAAGTCCCAGCAGAGGGGTCGCATCGAATCCGACGGACAGCCGGTCGTCGGCGGCGATCGCTGGTTGCTCCGGCGGCACGCTGCGAGCCTTGCACATCCCGGCCGCCCGTCCGCCACGTACATTCCGATCGCCCGTCCGCCACGTACATTCCGATCGACGGTCAGCCTTGACGATACCGATCACCTGCGCTGCATCCACCTGTTGCCTGAACCTACCCGGCGTTCCGCGTGTTGCCCGAGTACACCGTCTGGTCCGGGTAGCCTGCGCGGATGTCATGCGCGTGTGCCCCCGGACGGTCGGTCCCGTGACCATCGCCCTGAACGCATGATCACAGCCCTGGCCGGAGGGGTCGGCGCCGCCCGCCTGCTTCGAGGGATGGTCGAGGTGGTGCCCCCCGGCGACATCTCCGTCATCGTCAACGTGGCCGATGACACCGACCTCCATGGGCTCCACATCTCCCCTGACCTCGACACCGTGCTCTATACCCTGGCCGATGCCATCAACCTTGAGACGGGCTGGGGGCTGGCGGGCGAGACGTGGCGGGTCATGGAGTCCCTACGCGAACTCGGTGGCGTTACCTGGTTCAACTTGGGCGACCAGGACCTGGCCACCCATCTCTTCCGGACCCAACGCCTATTGGAGGGCGTCCCACTCGGCGCCGTCACCAACGAACTCGCCGAACGGTTCGGTGTGGGCGTGCGCCTGATGCCTGCCACCGACGACCCTCTCCGCACCCGGCTCATCCTGGAGGGCGGGGAGGAAGTCGGATTCCAGGAGTACTTCGTGAAGCTCCGCCACAACGTAGCGGTACGCGAGGTCCGGTTTGCCGGCGCCGCCGACGCCCGACCCGGCCCCGGTGTCCTCGAGGCCATCGCTATGGCTGATCTGGTGGTGGTCTGCCCATCCAATCCAGTGGTGTCCATCGACCCGGTGCTGGCCGTGCCCGGCATCCCCGAGGCGCTCGCCTCCCGGCGGGACTCCATCGTGGCCGTCTCCCCCATCGTGGCCGGGGCCGCACTGAAGGGCCCCGCCGACCGGCTGCTGGTGGAGATGGGCTTTGCGTCCTCGGTGGTCGGCGTGGCCCGCTGGTATGCACCGTGGGTAGCGACCCTGGTCGTCGACGAGGCCGACGCCGC
>JAYVYR010000259.1:0-5472 GCA_043784065.1 Acidimicrobiaceae bacterium | reverse complement strand
GATGAACATGGTGTCGGGCCCGCCTTCCACCAGCGCGCCGTCAGGACCCGAGAGCACGGCGTGAACCTGCGCGTCGTTGACGACAGCCACGACGACGACATCGGCGCCACGGGCCAGTTCGGCCGACGAGGCGGCCACCGTGGCATGACCGGCGTGACGGTCAGTCGCCTCGGCGACGATGTCGAACACGACCAGAGGGAGCCCGGCGACGTGCATGCTCGTGGCCACGCCGTCCCCGATTGCACCGAGCCCGATGACGCCGACGGTGGGTCCGCCCCCCGGTATTGGTTCTTGTGATGGCGTCACGACAACCCCCTGGTGTTGGACAAGTGTCTGGACTATAGTCTGGACACATGACCGACACCAAAGCGACCCTCATGATCGGTTTCGACGCCGGCCCCACGGGCGCACGATGACGGTGGCCGAGCCGCTGAGTGACGCCGGTTCGCCGATCGCCAACTTCCGGGTGGCTGACATCGAGGCAACCCGGCGGCGCCTGACCGCCCGGCAGGCCGAGGCGGTGGCCACCCTGGTGCGGGCCGCCGAACAAGAGACCGAGGAGGTCGGCTATGCCGGACTGACCGTCCGTGGCGTGGCCCGTCGGGCCGGCGTGGCACCGGCTACCGCCTACACCTACTTCAGCTCCAAGGACCACCTGCTTGCCGAAGTGCTGTGGCGCCGGATGGAGGCGCTCGCCCCGGTGGACGCCGACCCCTCGGTGCCGATGGCGGAACGGGTGGCGCGCACGGTGCGGGACATGATCCCCTTCGCCGCCCAGAGTCCCGCTCTCATCGATGCATGCACTGTGGCGCTCATCAGCTCGAGTCCGGACGTGAGTCACCTGCGCGACCGCATCGGGGCTCAGACTCATCGTCGGCTGACCGCCGCCCTGGGGCCCCATGTAGACCCCCGAGTCGTGCGGGTCCTCGAAGCGGCATACTCCGGCGCGTTGCTGACTGCCGGCATCGGCCACATGTCGTTCGTCGACGTGCCCGCCTTCTTGGCCGAAGCCGCCACACTGTTGGTCGACGGGACCGGAGGAGGATGACGACACTCGATACCGCGATACCGCTCGACTACAACCCCTACGCCTACAAGATGCACGAAGACCCGTACCCGACGTATGCACGGCTCCGTGCCGAGGCACCGGTGTACCGATCTGACGAATTCGACTTCTGGGCCCTGTCCCGCCACGAGGACGTGCTCGCCGCCTTCCGCAATGTCGACTCGTTCTCCAATGCCTTCGGTGTATCTCTCGACCCGTCCGCCTTCAGTGCTGACGCCCACAAGGTCATGTCCTTCCTGGCTCTCGATCCACCAGACCACACTCGGATGCGCTCGTTGGTGGGCAAGGGGTTCACTCCATCCAAGGTCAACGCCATGGAGGACCGGATTCGCGAGATCACGCTCGAGCACATGCTGCCCGCCCTCGAGTCCGGCAGCTTCGACTTCATCGCCGATTTCGCCGGAAAGGTCCCGATGGACGTCATCTCCGAACTTGTCGGGGTCCCTCGCGCCGACCGGGCCGAGTTGCGACGCTTGGCCGATCTGGTGCTCCACCGGGCCGACGGGGTCTACGACGTGCCGCCCGAGGGAATGGCCGCCGCCCTCGATCTGGTCGTCTACTACCAGGCCATGGTCGATGAACGCCGGAAATCGCGGACCGATGACCTCACCTCGGCACTGCTCGATGCCGAGATCGACGGTGACAAGCTCACCGATGAAGAGATCGTCGCGTTCCTCTTCCTCATGGTGGTGGCCGGCAACGAGACAACCACCAAACTGCTCGGCAACGCCTGGTACTGGGGGTGGCGGAACCCCGACGAACTGGCCAAGCCCTTCGCCGATGCATCACGCGGGCCGGCCTGGGCCGAAGAGACCTTGCGCTACGACACATCGAGCCAGATGCTGCTACGCGTGCTCCGTGCGCCCATCGAGCTCCACGGCACGACCCTCACCGAGGGCGAGCGGGTGCTCCTTCTGGTGGGTTCGGCCAACCGCGACGAGCGGATCTTTCCCGAAGCCGACCGTTACGACCTCGATCGCGACACCAAGGCCCTGGTCAGCTTCGGCAGTGGCAGACATTTCTGCATGGGCGCTCCGCTTGCCCGACTCGAAGCCCGGATCGCGTTGCACGAGCTGGTCTCCCGGGTGAAGAGCTACGACGTCGACCCCGATGGGATCGTCCGGGTCCACTCGATCAACGTCCGGGGCCTGGCCTCCCTTCCGACCACCGTCGTACGTCGATGACCGAGGACCAGAGCTGATGGCCAAGTTTCCCCCCAACCCCGATCGCCGGCCCGCAGTGGTGACCGGTGCCTCCTCCGGCATCGGTCGAGCCACCGCTACGGCTTTAGCCGCCCTCGGCCATCCGGTGGCCATCGGCGCCCGTCGCGTCGATGAGTGCGAAGAGGCCGCCGCCGCCATTCGAGCTTCAGGAGGCGAGGCGGTAGCCATCCACCTCGACCTGGCCGACGGCGACTCGGTCGAACGGTTCGCGAAGGCAGCGGTCGACGCGCTCGGCGAAGTGGAGATCATCATCTCCAACGCCGCCCAGAACATGGCCGGCGCCGTGCTCCATACCGATCCGGCCGCGCTGGAGGGCATGCTCGCGGTCAATGTCGTCGGCACCCACCGTCTGGTGAGGTCCCTCGTGCCCGCAATGGTCGACCGGCGGCGGGGGGATGTCGTCTTCGTGACATCCGACGTGGCCGAGCGACCCAGACCTGCGATGGCCGCCTATGTCACATCGAAGTGGGGGCTCGAAGGCTATGTGCACTCGCTCCAGATGGAGCTTGAGGGAAGCGGCGTCCGGGCCACTATCTTGCGACCCGGTCCCACCCTGACGGGGATGGGCATGGATTGGGATCCCGAGGTAACCGTTGAGGTGATCGAGCAGTGGGCGGCCTGGGGCTTCGCCCGGCATTCGAATTTCATGCGTCCCGCCGGAGTGGCCCAAGCCGTGTGCGCCGTGGTGTCCCTCCCCCGCGGTACGCACGCCACTGTCTTCGAACTGCAGCCCGAGGCGCCCATCGCGCCGATAGCCGTCCATGAGGCACCAACCGCGCTGACCATCGACCAAGGAGCACCCTGATGGCCATCGGTACAACTGCACGTGAGCCAGCCCGGGTATCGGGCGGTGAAGACACCACTGGGCACCTTGAGGAGCTGCGGTCCGACCCCATCGGCTTGATGCAGAGAGTCCGAGACGAGTGCGGCGACGTCGGCGTGTTCCGGCTGGCCGACCGGGATGTGGTGCTACTGAGTGGTGCCGAGGCCAACGAGTTCTTCTTCCGGTCCCCCGAGGAGATCCTCGACCAGGCCGAGGCCTACCCGTTCATGACCCCTGTCTTCGGTGAGGGCGTGGTCTTCGACGCCTCGCCCGAGCGCCGACGCGAGATGCTCCATAACCAGGCACTGCGCGACAAGTTCATGCGGGGCCACGCCGCCACCATTGCAGCCGAGGTCGAGGGCATGGTGGCCACGTGGGACGCAGAGGGTGAGATCGATCTGCTCGACTGGTTCGCCGAGTTGACCATGTACACGTCGTCGGCCTGTCTGATCGGCAAGCGCTTCCGCGACCAGCTCGACGGGCGCTTCGCCGAGCTCTTCCACGACCTCGAACAGGGCACCGACGCCATCGCCTATGTCGATCCCTATGCCGACATCGAAAGCTTCCACAGACGCGATGCGGCGCGGGCCGAACTGGTTTCCTTGGTCCAGGCAATCATGGAGCGTCGAGCCGCTGAGCCACCGGCTCCTGAGGACGAGCGCGACCTCGTCGACGTCCTCATGTCGATCAAGAACCCGGACGGATCCGAGCGTTTTCTGCCGGACGAAGTCACCGGCATGTTCATCTCGATGATGTTCGCCGGACATCACACCACTTCGGGCACCGCGGCCTGGACGCTCATCGAGTTGCTGCGCAACCCCGAGGTGATGGTCCGGGTCAACGACGAGCTCGCCGAGCTGTACGCCGAGGGCGCCGAAGTCAGCTATCAGGCCCTGCGGGCTATGCCGCTCCTTGAGTCGTCGGTCAAAGAAGCGTTGCGCCTGCACCCGCCGCTCATCCTCCTGCTCCGGGTGGCCAAACAGGAGCTTGAAGTCGAGGGCGTCGCCATCCATCCCGGCCAGATGGTGGCGGCCAGTCCGTCGGTATCCAATCGTCTACCGGAGGACTTTCCCGAACCGGAGGCCTTCCACCCGGACCGCTACCTCGATCCTCTCGAGGAGGACCGCCTCAATCCGTGGACGTGGATCCCGTTCGGCGCCGGTCGCCATCGGTGCGTCGGCCAGGCCTTCGCCATGATGCAGCTCAAGGCGATCTTCAGTGTGCTGCTGCTCGACTGGGAGTTCGAGCCGGCCCAGCCTCCCGACACCTACCGCAACGACCACTCCAAGATGGTCGTGCAGCTGCAACAGCCCTGTGTGGTGCGCTACCGGCGGCGGGCGGTGTCCCTCAACAACCAAGGCACCAGCACCTGATGCGCATCGTGGTCGACACCGACCTGTGCCAAGGTCACGGTGTATGTGAGAACGAAGCCCCCGGATTGTTCGAGGTGGGTAAGAACCACCAGGTGGTCGTGCTCGAGACCGCGCCGCCCGAAGACCGGCGCGCCGAACTCAAAGGGGCCGTACGCTTCTGCCCGACCCATGCCCTGGACATTGTGGACGACTGAGCTGAGTCGTTCCGAGTCTCACTGACGAGTCGCGCCAGTTCCGAACGATCCGAACCATCCGAACAACCCGAAGAAACGACAAGGAGTCGCCCCGTGCCGTCGTATCCCCGAAGTGAGCTCGAAGAGACCATCCAGCTCTGGCTGGACCTCAACGTGAAGTGCGAGGAGGAGCTCAACTGGCTACCGCTCGCCGAAATGTTCACCGAGGACGCCACCTACGGCTGGAACGTCGGCCCCAACGACGAGTTCATGGCCGTCGGACGGGACCAGATCCGTGAGTTCGCCGTCGGCCTCGAAATGGAGGGACTCGGTGGTTGGACGTACCCCTACATGCGGATCCTCATCGACGAGGTCCAGGGCGAGATCCTCGGGCTGTGGAAGCAGGTTGCTGACGCCACGCGCTCCGACGGCAGCCACTACGAGATCGCCGGCCTGGGCGGCAGCTGGTTCCGCTACGGCGGCAACCACCAGTGGAGCTGGCAGCGCGACTTCTTCGACGTCGGCAACGCCACCGCCGCATACGTCGAGATGATCCAGGCCGATGCTCTCAGTCCAGGAATGACGGCCCGTATCGAGAAGATGGGATCGGGTCGCCAACCCGGCCACTACCCGGTGGGCAAGGCCCCTGTGGGTCTTTGGAACGGTGTGGAGCCGACCGTCCTGGGTGCAGGTTCTTAACCGAGGCTGCGGGTCCTGACCGGGCCCACCGAAGCCCGACCCGGGCGACCCGGGCGACCCAATCGTCCGGGTGTCCGGGTGTCCGGGTGTCCGGGTGTCCGGGTGTCCGGGTGTC
>JAYVYR010000258.1:0-4654 GCA_043784065.1 Acidimicrobiaceae bacterium | reverse complement strand
GACCCTGCGGTGCTCCTCGGTCGCATGCTCTCCCTCGGTCCCGAACAGGTGGTGATCACGGACGGCCCGGCCGGCGCCTACGGATCCGATGGCTTCGTCCATCTGGCAGTGCCGATGTTCCCCGACGATGCGCCGGTAGCCGACCGAACAGGCGCAGGCGACGCATTCGCTTCGACTCTGGTGGCCGCACCGGCCTCCGGTCTGGCTCTCGATGAGGCCAGGGCCCGGGCACCCGTCAACTCGATGCGGGTGGTCCAGCAGGTCGGGTCCCAGTCCGGATTGCTCGACGACGTGACCCTTGAGGCGCTCCTGGCCGGATGGCCGGACGGCTATCGCGTGCGGGAGCTGATGAGGTCTCCTGGGCCACGCCTCTGATCGGGGCAAGCATTCGGTTGACCCCGTGCGCCGGACCGCTACGGTGCTGGTCCGTGTCCGGTCCACCCCTCCTGCTCGTGCCGCCTTCGGAGGGCAAGGCCGCCGGCGGGCGCCCACCCTCTCGGCCCGATTCGTTCGCCGGAGCGCTTGATGAGCACCGGACCGAGGTACTCGCCGAACTCGCTCGTGTGTTGCGTTCGCGTTCGACCTCGGTCCGGGTAGCCGTGCTCGGGGTGAGGGGTGAACTCTTGGAACGAGCATTGGCGGCCACCACCTCGATGGTCGAGGGCACCGCTCCAGTACTTCCGGCGTGGCGTCGCTATTCGGGCGTCGTGTGGGCCGGTCTAGACCCGGCAACCATGACGCCGGCCGACCGTCGGCGCGTTCTCGTCCCGTCCGGCCTCTACGGGATGACCACGGCGGCCGACCCGGTGGCCGATTACCGGCTGAAGTTGCTGGTGTCTCTGGGCCGACTGGGCCGACTCTCCACGTTCTGGCGCCCGGCGACTACTGCCGCTCTGGCAAGTAGGGCGCGGGGCCGGGTCGTGTTCGACCTCCTACCGGCCGAGCATGCCCATGCCCTCGACCTCAGTGGACTCGACCTTTCTACCCGGGTGGTCCGGTTTCGGTTCGTGAGTGCAGACGGACGGCGAGCAGTGGGACACGATGCCAAGTCGGTCAAGGGTCGGCTGGCCCGACTCCTGGTCGACGAAGGTCTCGACGCTGTACGCGGGTTCGCATTCGAGGGATGGCGGGTCAGTGTCGTCGGCGATCTGGTGACTGTGCGTGCCCCCGACCCTGCTCCCGACCCTCCAATCCGTTGACCCGATGGACCGAGTACCGACTGAACGGCGACCGGTCGACCAGCAACTTGTTCCTTACGGAATTCATACGTTGCACTCACTCAGTGCTTAGGCAGAACCTGTCGAATGACGTGGTGACGTGATCACGGTCGTGGTCACGGGTAGCGAGGTAGCCCGGAGGTAGGACGCAATGAACGAATTTCCGAACGAGGAGCAGGGCAGCGAGCCGACGGCTTGGGATGCCAGCAGGCCGGTGCCTCCGGTGACGTCACCACTGCCTTCCGACGATTCGACGGTGACCCAGCAGCACCCTGTGACCCAGCAGGTACCTCATGTTCAGCCGCCGACCGTGCCGTCGACGGCTTCCGTGGCCTATCCGGGTGAGCCGATTGCGATGGCCGCCGACGACCTCTATCCGGCTGGTGCCTATCCGACCCCGACTTCCCCATGGGCCCCAGCTCCTGGGCCCGGCACCTGGGGAGTAGCTGCGGCCCCGGGTTGGGGCCCCAGTGGACCGATGCCCGTTCCGGCACCCGGTGGATGGGGAACCGGGATGGGCGGCGCCGTGCCACCGACGGCATGGCCCCCAGCTCCCTATGGCTACTACCCTGCGCCGCCGCCCCCGCCAACGGCCATCAAGAACCACAAGGGACAGACGGCGGTGATCGCTTCGCTGGTTGCCGTCCTTGCTCTCCTTCTCGGCGCCAGTGTCGGGCATGCCACCTGGCCGACAGCCGCTGCTCCCGTATCCTCCGGCTCCGGAACTGGCTCCAGCTCCGGGAATGGCCAGTTTCCTTTTGGGACCGGCGGCTCCGGGGGCTCGACCGCCAACGGCTCCGATAACTCGACCACCGGCGCTGGGGCGCCGGCTGATGTGTCCGGTATCTCCTCCAAGGTCTCGCCGGCGCTGGTGGATATCAACACCAATCTCAGCTACCAGAACGTGCAGGCGGCAGGTACCGGCATCGTCCTGACGTCGACCGGCGAGATCCTCACCAACAACCACGTCATCGACGGGGCTACCAGCATCAGCGTGACCGATATCGGCAACGGCCAGACTTTCAAGGCCAATGTCGTCGGCTACGACCGTACGGGTGACATTGCCGTCATCCAGCTGGTCGGGGCCTCGGGTCTGCAAACAGCCAAGATCGCCCCGTCGCTCCCGGCAGTGGGCGAGGGTGTGGTCGGCGTCGGGAACGCCGGCGGAACCGGCGGCACACCGAGTTCTGCCGGTGGCTCGGTCACCGCACTGAGCCAGTCGATCACAGCCAGCGACAGTGGTGGCGGCAACTCGGAGAACCTCAGCGGTCTCATCGAGATGAACTGCAACATCCAGCCCGGTGACTCCGGTGGAGCGCTTGTGAACGCCGCCGGAAAGGTCGTGGGCATGGACACCGCTGCTTCGACCGGCTCCTCGGGATCGGGTGGCACCGCCCAGGCGTACGCCATTCCGATCGGCACCGCTCTGTCGGTGGCCAAGAGCATCGAGGCCGGACGAGCCAGCTCTACCATCCACATCGGGGCCACGGGATTCCTCGGTATCCAGGTCCAGGACACGTCGGCCACCGGTTCGGTCGGCTCGGGCGCCAAGAGCAGCTCGGGTAGTTCGAGCAGCACAGGCAGTTCGACGACCGGCGCGGTCGTCGTCGGGACCCTGCCCGGATCGCCGGGGGCCAACGCCGGGCTCACACAGGGCGACATCATCACCGGAGTCGACAGCAGCCCGGTCGATGTCTCCTCTGATCTGTCTCGAGCCCTCGAATCGCATCACCCTGTCGACGTCATCCACCTGCAGTGGACTGACCAAACGGGCACGTCCCACACTTCGTCAGTCACTCTGGCCGTCGGACCTCCGGCCTGATCTCCCCCCTGCGTCGCAGCCCGAATTCGCCGCCCGGCGGACCACCCGCGGGTGGTTCACCGGGCGTCGGGCTGCTCAGGCCAGGATGTGGGGCCAGCCCTCGCCTGCAGGCGAGACGAAGTAGGTGGTGAGGGTCATCGACTGGTGGAGCCAGACCCCGTCGACCCTGAGGTAGGTGTCGTCCTCGGCCCCGACCATCCACAGTGACGTGCCATCGGGGCGGGTGCAGGGGGAAAGCAGCTCCCACCGACCAGTCGCCCGGTCGTCTTCGACGAGGATCCGGGGCGTGATGAAGAAGTGGCGGGAGAACACGATGGTGGGGGCGGCCAGTCGGGCGGCGATCTCATCCCGTCCGTGAGCCACGCCGAGCCCCTGGCCTCCGTCCCACTCGCCGTCTTGGCAGAAGAGGCCGGCGGCCCGACGGGCCAGGTCGTCGAGCGCGGGAGGGTCGACGACGACCCCTTTGGCGAAGCGCGCATCGACCAGTGTGGCGTAGCGGGCCTTCAGATCCTGGATGGCCAGTACCGCCTCGGCGGCGTCCAGCCGCTGTTCCAGCCGTCTCAGATGATCGTCCACCTGGTCCGCACTCATGCCCGCACCGCGCAGGCCCGGGTCAGGTAGGCCCACGCCTTCGGCCCAGAGCCGTACTTCTGTTCGACTTCTTCGATGGCGAAACCGGCCGAACTGACCAGTGCCACCGGATCCCGGGTCAGGTGGCAACCGTCGGCCAGCCGCCGCTGAAGCGGTTCAACCCGGTGTTGGAAGGCTGCCACCCTTGGGTCGGGAGCCAGTCCGTGTTCGAGGAGGTGGAGCCGGCCGCCCGGCCGGAGCACCCGCCGTACTTCAGCCAAGGCCGCCTCGGGATCGGCGATTGTGCAAAGGGCGAAGGTGCACAGGGCTCCGTCGCAGCTGGCGTCTTCGAGTGGGAGCGCCTGGCCGTCGAGTCCCACCCGCTCTACTGGAATCGACGAGGCGCCGATCCGCTTGGCCGCCATGTGGAATGCGGTTGCTGACGGATCCACCGCCAGCACCCGGTCGACTCCGTCGGGGTAGTGGGGCATGTTGAACCCGGAGCCGAAGCCGATCTCCACGACCTGGCCCGACAATCCGGCTGCTGACAGGGCCCGCAGCCCCGACAGTGCCGAGGCCCCGCAGGTCAGGGCCACCAGGCGGGGGACGACCTGCTCGCGGTAGAAGGGCACCCGGTCAGGCTACCGATACCGGGGAGCGCCGTCCGGGCGTCACCGGCTTGCCGGACTGGGCGCATTTCCTGTCACTCACTCTGCCAGAATGATCCCGGACCGAGTGGGGAGCGATCGACATGCAGGTAGTGATTCTGGGCAGTGGAAGTCCTATTCCGGCCCCGGACCGGGCCGGCCCCTCCACATTGGTCCGCACGTCCGTCGGAGATCTGTTGTTCGACGCCGGACGAGGGGTGTCCATGCGGGCCGCCAGCGCATTGTCCGGCCCTGCTGCATTTCGGGCAGTCTTCCTGACCCACCTCCACAGCGATCACGTCACCGACCTCAACGACGTGATCACTACAAGGTGGGCCATGTCCTTCGTTCCCAATCCGTTGGAGGTGTTCGGACCCGTGGGTACAGCAACGTTCGTG
>JAYVYR010000257.1:0-4087 GCA_043784065.1 Acidimicrobiaceae bacterium | reverse complement strand
GGGGCCGTCGGCATGGTGATCCGTACCTACCCCCAGGGTTCGCCCGACGAGTGGGACGAGTCGTCGGTGGGCACCTCGCGATCGGATCCCCCGGGCCGTCCGCTGTCGGCCGTGGTGCTGGCCGCCGGCCACGGCACCCGCATGCGCTCCGCCCGCCCGAAACCGCTGCACCGCCTGTGCGGCCGGCCGATGATTCTGCACGTGCTCGATGCCCTGGCCGAGCTGCCCGTCACCCGGGTGGTCGTGGTCGTCGGCCATCGGGCCGAGTGGGTGACCAAAACGCTCGTCGAACATGCTCCGGCTGGCATGGTCATCGAATTCGTCGAGCAGGCCGAACAGCGCGGCACCGGTGATGCCATGTCGGTTGCCCTGACCGGGCTGCCCGAAGAGGAGGACGGCGACGACGGCGACGTCGTCGTCCTGCCTGGTGACACACCGCTGCTCCGGCCCGGAACCCTGGCCCGGCTGGTCCGCGCCCACCGCGCCCACGATGACGCCGCCACCCTGTTGACGGCCGTGCTCGACGACCCGACCGGCTACGGCCGGATCGTCCGCGGCCGTGACGATGCTGTGGCCCGGGTGGTGGAGCATGGCGACGCTTCCGACGACGAGCTCAGTGTCGACGAGGTCAACACCTCGATGTACTGCTTCAAGCGCAGTGTGCTGGCCCCCTCGCTGCGGCGGCTGAGCCCGGCAAATGCCCAGGGCGAGTACTACCTGACTGACGTGGTCGAGGTCCTGTACCAAGCCGGCCATCGGGTCGGCTCGCTGATCGTCGAGGACACCATGGAAGTGGCCGGGGTCAACGACCGGGCCCAGCTGGCCATCGCCGAGGCCGAGCTGCGCGACCGGATCAACGAGCGGTGGATGCGCCGTGGTGTGACGATGTGGGACCCCCAGACCACCTATATCGACACCGAGGTCACGCTGTCCACCGATGTCGTCCTCCTGCCCGGGGTGATCTTGCAGGGCGCCTGCGCGGTGGGCGAGCACGCCGAAATCGGACCCGACACCCGACTGGTCGACACCACAGTGGGGGAGGGAGCGGTCGTCACCTCCAGCGTGTGCCGGCGGTCGGTCATCGGGCCCGACGCCCGGGTGGGTCCGTTCGCAGTCCTGGCCGAAGGTACCGATGTCCCGGCCGGCGGGGTGGTGGGCCCGGGGCCTTCTGACCCCGACGCCGCGTCGGGGTAGCGTCGGAGCATGGAATTCACCCCGCGCCGTCGCCTCGATCTGGTGTCGGGCCGCTCGCATCCCGAGTTGGCCCAGGACATTGCCGCACAGCTGGGCGTCGAGCTCGGTGAGGCCAATCTGCGCGAATTCGCCAATGGCGAGATCCACTGCCGCTTCGACAGCTCAATCCGGGGGAGTGATGTCTTCATCGTCCAGACCCACTGCGGTCCGGTCAACGATTCGTTGATGGAGCACCTGATCATGATCGACGCCGCCAAGCGCGCCTCAGCCAAGCGGATCACGGCGGTGTGCCCCTACTACGGCTACTCGCGCCAGGACCGGAAGGCGACGGGCCGCGAGCCGATCACCGCCAAGCTGGTAGCGGACATGCTCGCCGTGGCCGGTGCCGACCGGGTGGTCAGCGTCGACCTCCACTCGGGTCAGATCCAGGGCTTCTTCGACATCCCCTTCGACCACCTGACGGCTGCACCGGTGATGATCGACTACCTGCGCAAGCACCTGAGCGACGACCTGGTGGTCGTGGCTCCCGACGCCGGCCGGGTGAAGGTGGCGGAGCGGTTCAGTCAGCACCTCACCGCCGACCTCGCCGTGGTGCACAAGCGTCGCCTGCGCGGCGTGGCCAACCAGGTGGAGGCACTCCAGGTCGTGGGTGACGTCGATGGCCGCCAGTGCGTGCTCATCGACGACATGATCGATACCGCCGGAACCATCGTGGCTGCCGCTGACCTGCTGATCGACCGGGGCGCCGCCGAAGTGTGGTGCATGGCCACTCATGCCGTACTGTCCGACCCGGCCATCGACCGGCTGAAGAATTCCGCACTGACCAAGGTGGTCGTAACCAACACACTGCCCATCGCCGCCGACCGCCTCTTCGACAAACTCGAGGTGCTGTCGGTGGCCGATCTGATCAGCAAAACCATCGGCGCCGTCTTCGAGGACACCTCCGTCTCAGAAATCTTCGACGGTGAGAACCTGGCGTAGTGCCTGGTCGGCGGGGTGCCGCCGACGGACGAGGCTGATTTCGGCGGCGTGCCGCCGGATCCGGGGGCCGCGATTCGGGGCGTGTGGCCCGGGGCGTGTGGCCCGGGGCCGAGGGTTGCGTCTAGCATGAAGGGCCGTCAGCAGCGTCCACTACCGTCCCGTGCCCAGTGCACGACCGGGAACTTCGGCCCTGCGCCCGTCGCCGTACCTCCCGAGGAGTTCATCCATGCCTGACACCACGCTTACCGCCCAAACCGGCCGCGAGATCGGATCGAGTTCAACTCGTCGTCTGCGCGCCGAGGGCAAGATTCCTGGCGTGGTCTACGGCCACGGCACGGATCCGATTTCCGTGGCGGTCGTCGCCCGCGAGTTCCAGGTCGCGATGTCGGGCGATGCCGGCCTCAATACGCTGCTCCAGCTGAAGGTGGACGGCAAGCAACTGCTGACCATGGCCCGCGACATCCAGCACCACCCAGTGCGCAATGTGGTCTCCCACGTCGACTTCCTGATCGTCAACGTCGATGAGCTGATCAGTGCCGAAGTCACCATCAACCTGGTGGGCGAGGCCGTCGAGGTCGGACACGGCGACGGCATCGTGGACCAGCAGCTGTTCACTCTGCACGTCAAGGCCAAGCCGAACGAGATCCCGCCGAGCGTCGACATCGACATCTCGGGCCTCACCATCGGTGGCGCGCTCCACGTCTCGGACATCATCATTCCGGCCGGCGTCGAGCTCGAGTCCGATCTGGGCGCCACGGTCGTCGCCGGTAATCCGCCCCGCGTCCAGGTGGCCACCACCGCCGAGGAAGGCGCTGGCGACGATGCCGCACCGGTCGCCGTGGCCGCGGGCGACGAGGCCTAGGCCCTGCTGCTTCGCCGGCGCGACGGGGCGGGCGGCCCCCGTCGGGGCACCCCCATGGACCTGTTGGTGGTGGGACTCGGCAATCCGGGTGCCGAGTTTGAAGGCACCCGCCACAACATCGGAGCTGACGCCGTGGCCCGTCTGGTGGCGCGCCATCACGGGAGCATGTCGGCCGAAAAGGGACTGCACGCGCGCGCCGGACAGATCCTCGTCGGCGGTCACAAGCTGCTCTGTGCCATCCCTCTGACCTTTATGAACGAGTCGGGCGTGGCTGTCGCACCGTTGGTCCGGCGGGCCGGGATCGATAACGGTGGCAATGGCGATGCCGAGAGGGGTGCCCAGGACGGAGTGGCTGCCCGACTGGTCATCGTCCACGACGAGCTCGACCTTCCCTCGGGCCGGGTGAAGGTGAAGGTGGGCGGCGGCACGGCGGGAAACAACGGGCTGAAGTCCGTCCATGCCCACCTCCACACCGGTGACTACCTGCGGGTCCGCATCGGTATCGGCAAGCCCCCCGGTCGCCAACCTGGGGCCGACTACGTGCTGAAGCGCCCGGGTTCGACCGAGCGGGACGTACTGGCCGTAGCCGCCGAAGTGGCCGCCGACGCCGTCGAACTGATCGCCACCGTCGGCGTCGAGGCGGCCATGAACCGGATCAATACCGCCGAGTAGGTTCGCGCCATGGGCAACCAGCCGCCGGGAACGATGTCCGGAGCGGCTGCATCCAGACGCGCGGCCGACTCCGACCTGGTGGTCCAGGTGACCGGGCTGACCAAGTCGTACGGCAGTTTCGTGGCCCTTCGGGGTATCGACCTCGAGGTGAAGCGCGGCGAGGTGCTGGCGCTCCTCGGTCCCAACGGTGCCGGCAAGACGACCGCTGTCGAGATACTCGAGGGGTACCGCACCCGTGACTCGGGCGAGGTCCGGGTGCTCGGCTACGACCCGGCGCGCCGGGAACGCGCGCTGCGGGCCCGGGTGGGCATCGTCCTCCAGGAGTGTGCGGTCGACCCCTACCTGACGGTGGTCGAGGCTCTGACCCAGCGGTCTGGT
>JAYVYR010000256.1:0-2768 GCA_043784065.1 Acidimicrobiaceae bacterium | reverse complement strand
GGTAGCCCGGTCAATGTGCCCAGCCACACCCAGTTCGCCCTCATTGCAGCCGAGAGGTCGGCTGTGTTGTTGAAGAACCGTTCCAACCTTCTCCCCTTGATCCCAGGCCACACCAGCTCGATCGCGGTAATCGGTGCTGACGCCTCCACCCATGTGGTGACCCAGGGGTTCGGGTCGTCATACGTTGTGCCACCGTTCACCTCACTACCGCTGGCTGCAATGCGCACCCGCTTCGGCCCGGCCACCACCGTCCGCTATGCGGAAGGCGGATCGACAACTAAACACCTCCCGTCGATACCGACTCGCTACCTCACACCGGTCTCCGGCCGAGGCCACGGATTGACGCTTTCCGTCGGACCAGCGACCGGATCCGGACCTACCATTTCTACAATCGACCCTCTGGCCGCTGCGGCCATCGTCCCCGCGCCGCAGGCAACGGCCCCGGAAACCGATCAGGTGCACGCAAATCCTCCTGCCGAACGTCCAAGGAGGGTCCCCCTGAAGGATGGCGACGGCGAGCGCCTTCCTGAGATCGACCCGACCACAGCAAGCGCCACCAATATCCAGATTCCGACGAGTTGGCAGGGGTCCAAGGTTTCGTGGGCAGGCACCTTCACCCCGCCCCGCTCCGGACGGTACGTATTCTCGCTGACCGGGACCGGCGCTGCCAGCCTCACGCTCGACGGCCGGCCGGCCGTCACCGATCTGGTCACCCACGACACCGGGACCTGGTCGGGATCGATCCTGCTGACCGCCAGACAGCACTATCGGCTGTCACTCCGATGGACGTCTGTCGCAGATGCCCCGTCACTCGCCGTTCCGAGCATCCTCGACCTCGGGATGACCTCCGTGGGGGATGCGATCGCCCAGGCCGTCGCTGCAGCCAAGGCCTCCGATGTGGCCGTGGTGTTCGCCGCCGACTTCAGCGCCGAGACGTTCGACCGGCCGAACCTCTCGCTCCCCGGCGACCAGGACGCACTCATCACTGCGGTGGCAGATGCCAACCCCCGCACGGTGGTCGTGCTCAACACCGCCGGACCCGTGGTGATGCCGTGGTTGTCAAAGGTGGGAGCGGTCATCGAAGCCTGGTACCCGGGCGAACAGGACGGAGCAGCCATCGCCGCCGTTCTGGCCGGCGACGTCAACCCGTCAGGTCACCTGCCGGTCACGTTCCCGACCAGCATGGCCAAGTCGGCTGTTCCGAGCAACGCCCAGTGGCCCGGGGTCGGGCTGACCTCCAGCTACTCGGAAGGATTGCAGGTGGGCTACCGGTTCAACCATGCCACCGGCACCAAGCCACTCTTCCCCTTCGGCTTCGGTCTCTCGTACACGTCGTACTCCTACCGGCGAGCCGCGGTGGTGCACCGGGGCAGCGGCTACATCGTGTCGGTCGTGGTCACCAACACCGGACACCGGGTCGGGACCGACGTCGTCCAGGTGTACCTCACCCATCCACAAGCGGCGCACGAGCCTCCCGGTCAATTGGCCGCGTTCGCCGACGTCATCCTCAACCCCGGAGAGTCACAGCTGGTGAACCTCACCATTGGTGACAAGCAGCTCGAGACATTTCAGGACCGCGGCTGGACCACGGTGCCGGGCAAGTACCGGATCGCTGTGGGGAATAGTTCGACAATCCAACCGACGAGCACTTCCTTCTCCGTCGGAACGTAGGCCGGACGGCCGGCCCATCGGTCCGGCGCCGCCATGCCGTGGGCGCCGGACGTCGGGAGGTGCGACACTGGCCCTGTGGGATTGCATGCCATCGGAATGGGGCGGACGGCAGGGTTCGCCAAGATCTTCGTTTTGGCCGCGGCAACAGCCGGAGCTGGCCTCTCCGGGTGTTCGATTTCGAACGTCCCGTCGGCAGGAACCGCGCCACCGGCTCACCTGAACCAGTCACCAACGGCAGTGGTGCGCGGAACGGTCGTCACCCTGACCGCGATCCACCTGGTCGACTCCTCACGGAATGTGGTGAGCGGCGGCAAGGTGCTCGCTGAACAGCGCAACCTGCCGACCACCGTGTGGTCGCCAGCGGGAGCCGGGCCGTTCCCGCTCGTAGTGTTCGTCCACGGTTACGACGTCGGGCCGCTCGCCTACCAGCGGTTCTGCTCCACTCTGGCCTCAGACGGCTACGTCGTGGCGGCTCCGTCGTTTCCTCTTGAGGACCCCGCCCAGGGTTTTCCATTGGACGAGACTCACCTCGTCGACGAGTCCGCCGACGTCTCCTTCGTCATCACTTCCCTCGAACAGGACCTCGCTACCCGGCTCGACAGATCGAAAGTCGCCGTGGTCGGACACTCGGACGGAGCCGACGTGGCCCTTCTGGTGGGCTACGGCCCGGGGACGGCGGACCCACGGATTGGAGCAGTGGTGGCGAACGCTCCTGACACGATGACGGTGCAACCAGTCCCCTCCCACATGCCTCTTCTGCTCGTGCAAGGCACCGCCGATGCCGTGGTGCCCTACGCGTCGAGTCAGACCGTCTTCAACCAGATCAATGCACCGGTGTTCTATCTCTCGCTCGTCGGGGCCGACCACGTGACCCCTATCGTCGGCGGCTCCCTTTCGACGCCGGTGCTGGACGATTCCGTGGCCACGTTCCTGGATGCCACTGTGGCCCGCCGGGGACCCGGCACGAGTTCGTTGGACGCCGAATTGTCGACCTCGCCTCTGGTCACGTTCAAGTCCAAGGGCTGACAGGCGACACCGACGAAGCCGATGATCATCTTCTGCCGGGCCGGGCCCCGATTCGAGACGTAGGTGACTAT
>JAYVYR010000255.1:0-2937 GCA_043784065.1 Acidimicrobiaceae bacterium | reverse complement strand
AGCGGGACCCGGCTCGGTGCGAGTACCGATGATCGGCGGGACTGACCATCCCGCCCCCGGTCACTTCCCGGCAGCGTCGCCGCAGACGGTCTCGACCATGACGGCGGTGACCTCATACGGGTCCATGTTGGCGTTGGGACGACGATCCTCGAGCCAGCCCTTCTTGTCCACGGCCACCTTCCACGGGATGCGGATGGAAGCGCCTCGATCCGAGGTCCCGTAGCTGAACTTGGTGTAGTGGGCTGTCTCGTGGGCGCCGGTCAGGCGGTTGGCGATACCCTCGCCGTAGACGGCGATGTGCTCGTCGATCCGTTTTCCGATGGCCTCGCATCCGGCGATGATGGCGTCCCATCCGCCGTCCTCCCGCATGGCCTTGGTGGAGAAGTTGGTGTGGGCGCCGGCACCGTTCCAGTCACCGAGGATCGGCTTGGGCTCGAGCGTGGCGAACACCCCGAAGTCTTCGGCGATGCGGAAGAGCAGCCAACGGGCGACCCAGAGCTGATCGGAGACGTCGAGGGGGGACAGCACGCCCACCTGGAACTCCCACTGGCCCATCATCACCTCAGCGTTGGTGCCCTCGATGCCGATCCCGGCATCGATGCACGCTGCGGTGTGGAGTTCGACGATCTCACGCCCGGGCATCTTGTCGCCGCCCACGCCGCAGTAATAAGGGCCCTGTGGGGCGGGATAGCCGCTCACCGGCCAGCCCAGCGGGCGACCGTCCTTCATGAAGGTGTACTCCTGCTCGATGCCGAACATGGGCTCCTGGTCGACGAACTCCTCGAGCTGGGCACGCAATTTGGCCCGGGTGTTCGTCGGGTGGGGGCTGTAGTCGGTGAGTTCCACCTCGCACATGACGAGGATGTCGTCCGGCCCGCGCAGAGGGTCGGGGCAGGTGTAGACCGGCCGCAGCACGCAGTCCGAGTCGTGGCCCAGGGCCTGGTTGGTGCTCGATCCGTCGAAGCCCCAGATGCCGGGCTCTTTCCCGTCCGGGACGACCCGCGTCTTGCTCCGGAGAAGCGGGGACGGCTCGGTCCCGTCGATCCAGATGTACTCAGCTTGATACGCCACGTGCACTCCTCTATCGGTCGGTTACTCAGCGATGCAACATCTTCTGCAGATCTATTGCCCTGTGGCGGAAAATACCACCAGCTCCTGGTGCGGGCTCAGACAACGATCGAACTCCTGAGGCTCTTCTACGACTACCGAGCAGGGGGTTTCTCCGCCGCAACCGGAATGTGAACGCAGCATGAACAGGCCGCACATGCCGCAAACTGGGAAAACGGGCGTCCGAGACGGCTGGGGAACCCGGAGTGGGCCCCGAAGGTCCCGATAGTGTGAGTAGATGGTGCGGATCCGGGTGGCCGCGTGCCAGATCAACACAGTCGTCGGCGATCTGGCTGGCAATGTCGACCGGATGCTGGAGGCCCTGGACCAGGCGGAGTCGAGCGGTGCCGACCTGGCCGTGTTTCCCGAACTCACGGTTACCGGGTATCCGCCCGAGGACCTGCTCGGCCGGCCGGCCTTCGTGGCCGACAACCTGGCTGCCTTTGCAACCGTTGTGGCCGGCACGGGCGCGTGCGCGGCCGTCGTCGGCTTCGTCGACGTCGGACCGGGGGGCCGTCTGGTCAATGCGGCGGCCCTGTGCCGGGGTGGCGAGGTACTCGGTCGCTACGTGAAGCGCATGCTGCCGAACTACGGGGTCTTCGACGAGCAACGGTGGTTCGCCCCCGGCTCGGGACGTGCAGCTCTGTTCGTTGTGGCCGGTGTGCCGATCGGGATGACGATCTGCGAAGACATGTGGTTCCCCAGAGGGCCGATGGCCGACCAAGCCGCCGCCGGTGCCCGGTTGCTGGTCAACCTCAACGCCTCGCCGTATTCGCGGGGTCGCCGGGAGGAGCGGCTCGCCGTGCTGGCCGATCGGACGGCCGAAACAGGCTGCACCGTGATCTACGTCAACCAGGTCGGAGGCCAGGACGAATTGGTATTCGACGGGGCGTCGCTGGTGGTCGGGAGTGACGGCGGGATCGTGGCCTCGGCGCGCCAGTTCGTCGAGGAGGTCCTGATCTGCGATCTCGCGTTGGCTGTCGACCCGGGAGCCACCGACGCATCACGACTCATCGTGTCGATGTCGACACGGGCGCCCAATGTGGGAATGACCCCTCCGGTTGCCGAGGTGCTCGACCCGGTGGCAGAGGTCTACGAGGCGCTGGTGCTGGGTACCCGCGACTACATGGCCAAGAACGGATTTTCCGACGCGGTCATGGGGCTGTCCGGTGGGATCGACTCGTCGCTGGTGGCGGCGGTGGCCGTCGACGCGCTGGGAAGTGACCATGTCCACGGGGTGGCCATGCCGTCGCGCTACTCGAGCGAAGGCTCGGTGTCTGATGCTGACGCGTTGGCCATCAACTTCGGCATCGACTTGGCAAGTGCGCCCATCGAGGCGGCCCACCGGGCGCTGGCCGACACGCTCGCCCCCCTGCTCGGAGCTGAACCGGAGGGGCTCACCGACGAGAACCTCCAGAGCCGGATCCGCGGAGTACTGCTGATGGCCCTGTCGAACGCTCATGGATGGATCGTCCTCACCACCGGGAACAAGAGTGAGATGGCCACTGGCTACTCGACCCTCTACGGCGACTCGGCCGGCGGGTTTGCCGTGATCAAGGACGTTTCCAAGACGCTGGTCTACGAGCTGTGCCGCTATCGCAACGCCCGGGCAGGATCCGACGTGATTCCGTTGGCGGTGCTGACCAAGGCACCATCGGCTGAGTTGCGGCCTGATCAGCGGGACGACGAGTCACTACCGCCCTACGAGGTCCTCGACCCCGTCATGGCCGGCTACGTGGAAGGCGATCGGTCTGCTGACGACCTGGTCGGCGAGGGATTCGACCCGGTGGCGGTAGCCCGTGTGGTGGGCCTCGTCGACCGGGCGGAGTA
>JAYVYR010000254.1:0-4416 GCA_043784065.1 Acidimicrobiaceae bacterium | reverse complement strand
AGGTACGGCATGGCGCGACGGAGATCCCACGGGATGCCGGTCGAGCGCAGCAAGGGACCGGTCAACGACAGGGCCAGCGCCTCTTCGGCCGAAAGGTTGCCCACGCCCTCGGACCGTTGGCGGAAGAGCGGCTGCCCGGTCAGGAGCTCGTCGTACTCGTCCAACCGGGGCAGCACGGTGTCGCAGATCACCGTGACGTCGTCCTCCCATCCGTCGGGCAGGTCGGCGGCCGTGCCCCCGGGTCGGATGAAGTTGTGGTTCATTCGCAGCCCAGTCGTCTTTTCGAAGAATGCCAGGACCATCTCCCGCTCGCGGAAGCCGTAGATCATCATCGACGTGGACGCATGGTCCATGCCGTTGGTGGCCATCCACATGAGGTGGGAGGAGACCCGGTTGAGCTCGACCATCAGCATCCGGATCCAGTCCGACCGGGCCGGCATCTCGATGCCGAGGAGCGCTTCGACGGCCAGCGACAGCACCAGCTCGTTGTGGAGCGGCGACAGGTAGTCCATGCGGGTGACGTTGGTCGACCCCTGGACGTAGGTGAGCTCTTCGGCCGTCTTCTCCATGCCGGTATGGAGGTAGCCGATGACCGGTTTGGTGCGCAGCACCGTCTCGCCGTCGAGTTCGATCATCAGGCGGAGCACACCGTGGGTGGACGGGTGCTGCGGGCCCATGTTGATGATCATCGTCTCGTCGTCGGACTGCTCGATGTCGATGTCGTCGGCGTTGATGGTCACGCCTTCGGGAAGGCGCAGCACGGCGCCGGCCTCACGGCGTAGCTCGTCCGGCTCCGTCTCCTTGCGGGGGAAGAGTTCCTGGGCGCCTTCGGACGTCTCGATGATCAGCCCGCGTCCGGTGCCGGAGTCACTGGCCTCGTCGTACGACGCGCCCGACACCGGGGCAGGCAGCACCGTGTCGGTGTGCGGCCCGTCGTCGGGGCGTTCGGCGGCGGTAGCGTCGCTCATCGGGGACCCGGGGCGCCCTTGAACTGGACCGGCACCCGGCCCACGCCATAATCCTTGCGGAGCGGGTGGCCTTCCCAGTCTTCGGGCAGGAGGATGCGGGTCATGTCGGGATGGCCCGTGAACACGATCCCGAACAGGTCGTAGGCCTCGCGCTCCATGGCCTCGGTGCCGGGGTAGAGATTGAACAACGTAGGCAGGACTGCGTCGACGGCCGGCACCTGGACCCGGATCCGGACGCGGCGGACCTGGCTCAGTGACAGCAGGTTGACCACTACCTCGAACCGCTCGGGCAGCATGCCGTCGGGCAGGGTCCGCCCCGGATGGGTGAGATAATCGACGGCGCACAGGTCGGCACACATCTCGAAGCCGCCGTCACGCAGGCCGGCGATTACGTCGACGTACTGCTCCCGGGTCGGGAATTGGACCTCTTGGGCGGCGTCGATCCGTCGTCGGGAGGTATTGCCCCCGGATGCGGGCGCGGCCGAGCCGGGAACTCCGTCAGTGGCCGTGGTCACAGGGGCTCACCCACGCTGCGAGCGATGATCGGGTTGCGTTTGGGCGTGCCGAGGCGGACGGCGTCCGGTCGGTCCGGGTTCCACCCGGTTGTGCCGTTCGACGGGCTGTGGTCATCGTCGGTGCCGGCGCCCTCATCTGAGGACAAGGACAACTCGAGGCCGCCGGCCCGGCCCCGTCGGGTGATGTCGTCAGTCCGGACCTTCTCGTGGAGGGTGAGGATGGCGTGCATCAGCGTTTCGGGCGTCGGCGGGCAGCCAGGGGCGTAGACGTCCACCGGCACGATCTGGTCCACGCCCTGGACGATGGCGTAGTTGTTGAACATGCCGCCGCTGGAGGCGCAGACACCCATGGACAGGACCCACTTGGGCTCCATCATCTGGTCGTAGACCTGCCGGAGCACGGGTGCCATCTTTTGCGATACCCGTCCGGCGACGATCATGAGATCGGCCTGGCGGGGGGAAGCCCGAAAGACCTCCATACCGAACCGGGCCAGGTCGTAGTCGGCGGCACCGACCGACATCATCTCGATGGCGCAGCAAGCCAGGCCGAACGTCGCCGGCCACATCGAGTAGGTCCGCGCCCACTTCACGAGATCCTCGAGGCGGCCGGTAAGGAAATTGTGCTGGAGGTCTTCAAGGCCCACGGTCTGTTCGCCCTCCTGCTCAGGCAGCCCGGCCGGGGCCGGACGGCACCGTGGCCGGGCGCTCGGCAGCGGGCTCGGAGGACGGGGCGCCGATACGGCCGATGGTCGAACTCGAGCTGCGCGCCGGCATGCCACCGACCATCCGCTTCGACGGACCCCAGTTGAGTGCCCCGTTGCCGACCAGGAAGACGAAGGAGATGAAGACCACGGCGGCGAAGACAATCACCTCGATCAGGCCGAACGACCGCAGCTGGCGGAAGATGACGGCCCATGGGTAGAGGAAGACCACCTCGATGTCGAAGATGATGAAGATCATCGCAACCAGGTAGAACCGCACCGGAAACCGGGTCGGCGGGTCGATACCGGGGACGATCCCGCACTCGTAGGGCGCCAGCTTGGCTGCCGTCGGCCGCTTCTTGGGGGCCAGCAGGGCGGACGCCACGAACGACAGGGACGCAAAGAGAAAGCCCAGGATGATGAGAATTAGGATGGGAAGGTAGTCGGCCACAACAAGTGATTTTTATCACGCACCCCTCGAGCGGGGCACATCCGCTGGCCCGGGTGCCGGGGAGGCGTCCGGGTTGGCGCTCGGCTGGTGGCGTGCGGCTGCCCGAGGCAGTGGCCGGGTCCGGTGTGCCGGACCCGCTATCACCCCCTTAGCATGACGAGGTGAACTCCGCTGCCCCCTACTTCGCCGACCCGACCACTGCTGACCCGGCCGGGGAAGGTCATGTCCACGATGTACTCATCGTCGGGGGCGGCCCTTCGGGGTCGTCCTGCGCCTACTGGCTGGCCGAGGCCGGTTGGGATGTCGCACTGGTGGAGAAGAAAGTGTTTCCTCGCGAGAAGACCTGCGGCGACGGCCTGACTCCCCGCTCGGTGCGCCAGCTGGCCGACATGGGGATCGAGGACTCGCTGACCGGGGCCCACCGCTACGCCGGCCTCCGGTGCCACGCCTTCGGCAAAGAGTTGAATCTGCCGTGGCCCGACCACCCGTCATTCCCGAATTACGGCTACGTCATAACCCGCCACGACCTCGACGCCCTGGTCAACGAGCGGGCGGCCAAGGCCGGCGCAACCGTGTTCCAGGGAACTGAAGCCCTCCAGCCGGTCCTCGACCCGACGGTGGCCACTCCGGCCGGCGCCGGCCTCCCGTCATGCGTCGGCGCTGTCGTGAAGGACAAGTCGACAGGCGCCACCCGGGAGATCCGGGCCCGCTATGTGGTAGTGGCCGACGGCGCAAACTCACGCTTCGGCCGGGCCCTCGGCACGAGCCGTGACCGGTCGCAGCCGATGGGCATGGCTTTGCGCGGTTACTACACTTCGCCCGGTCACGATCAGCCGTTCATAGAGTCCCACCTGGATATCCGTGACAGCGAAGGCAGCGTGGTGCCGGGCTACGGCTGGATCTTCCCTCTGGGCGACGGCCGGGTGAATGTCGGCGTCGGTCTGCTGTCGACCGATAGACGGTGGAAGGGAGTCAACACCGGCACCTTGATGGAGGACTTCATCGCCTGGGCCCCCAAGGAGTGGGAGCTCTCCCCCGCTACCGCCCTCGGGCCGGCCACGGGCGGCAAGCTGCCCATGGGGCTGGCCGTCGGACCAAGGCTGGGGGCCACCACCCTGGTGGTTGGCGATGCCGCCGGCACCATCAACCCCTTCAACGGTGAGGGCATCGCCTACGGCTACGAGACGGGCCGACTGGCCGCCGCCTCGCTCGGCGAGGCTCTGTCCGGCGACGGCTACGCCGCCCTGCAGCGTTACGAAGCCAGGCTCGAGGACGCCTACGGCCTCTACTACCGGGTGGCCCGGGCCTTCATCCGGGTGATCGCCCACCCCGAACTCTTGAAGCTCTGTGTCGGGACCGGCATGTACTCCGAGACCCTGATGATCTGGGTCCTGCGGATCATGTCCAACCTCGTCCGGCCGGACGAGACCGGCCCGGCCGAGGCCGCATACCGAGCCCTGGCCGCCATCGCCCGACTGGCCCCCGAGGGAGTCTGACTGCCCCAGGGCGGCTGCCCGGTGCCCCCGGCCTGCAAGCTACGCCTTATTTGGTGACGCTGGCCGCCACTCGACCGGCTATAGCGCGGTAGGCCAGCGAGAACACGTCCGACGGGATGGCAGAGCCGTTGGTCGACGGATGGATGACGGTGATGACCCGGCCCCCGAGCAGGTAGGCATCGCCCACCACCTCGGTGCCGATACCTGGCAGCGTGTAGGTGCTGACCAACCCATGAGTCGAGACACCCGCTGGGGCCGGCAGAGAGACCGACTGGGTCTGCACGG
>JAYVYR010000253.1:0-9929 GCA_043784065.1 Acidimicrobiaceae bacterium | reverse complement strand
CGAGATCCGCCCGGTCCTCGCCCGTCATCGGTCGCTCCCGAATATCTACAACCATTAGGTTGTAGGATAGAACAGTGATCGGGGGTGGTCAAGTGGGTTCAGGCCGCCGGCCAACGCCCCGGCCGTCCGATCGGGTCATGCCCTCCTCCCGACCCGTCCGTCACGCCGCCCGTCCGCTGGCTGTGGCCGCACTCTGCGTGACGGCCGTCATGGCCGCCGCCTGCGGGTCGTCGGGCACGGCGTCGACCACCACCACGGGACCCGATGCCGCCGTGGCCGCCGTGGCCGCCGGCGCCTCGCCATCACGGACCGACGCCTCGGGAATCGAGTGGCTGTGCATGCCCGGTGCCGCGGTTGACCCGTGCACCGCCGATCTCACGACCACGGTCTTGCCGCCGTCCGGTGCGCCGACGGTGCAGTGGGCCTCGGTCGCAGCTGACCCGCCCGTCGACTGCTTCTACGTCTACCCGACCGTCAGCCTCCAGCCGGGGGTAAACGCCACGCTCCGCGTCGACCCGGCCGAGACCTCCGTGGCCCGGATCCAGACCTCCCGGTTCTCGCAGGTATGCAAGGTGTATGCACCGATGTACGCGCAGATAACAGTGCAGGGCCTGGCCGCCGGCGCCGGGACTGCCGCCGCTGCCACCATTGCCTACGCTGGGGTGCAGTCGGCCTGGAGGGACTACCTGGTCAACTACAACCACGGGCGCGGGGTCATCGTGATCGGCCATTCGCAAGGAGCGGGCATGCTGATCACTCTGCTCCAGCGCCGGATCGACACCGACCTGACCCAGCGCAAGCTACTGGTGTCGGCGATGCTCCTCGGCGGCAACGTGACGGTGCCCACCGGACGGACCGTGAGTGGCAGTTTCCACCACATCCCGGCGTGCACTGCCAACGCGCAGATCGGCTGTGTCGTCGCGTACTCGAGCTTCGACCGGGCCCCGCCGCCCGATTCGCTGTTCGGCCGCCCGGGTCTCGGGGTCAGCAACCTGTCGGGCAGTACGTCTGTGGCCGGCCTCCACGTGCTTTGCACCAATCCGGCAGATCTGGCCGGCAATGCCGCCAGGCCGCTCTCCTCCTATTTCCCCACCCGCTCCCTGATCACCGCACTGGGTGGACTGGTCGGGCTGACACCGCCGGCCCTCCCCACCCCGTGGGTGACCGAGCCCCAGCTCTACTCCGGCCAGTGTCTGTCGAAGGACGGGGCCACCTGGCTTCAGGTGAGCGCACCCATCACGCCCGGGGATACGCGCCAGATCGTGCAGCAGACACTCGGGGCGACGTGGGGGCTCCACCTGGTCGACGTGAACATTGCTCTGGGCGATCTGGTGGCCGTGGCCCGCGCGCAGGGCACCGCCTACATCCATCGCGGCTGAGTCGCGTCGGACCAACCGGCGCCTGCCGACCGATGCCATGGGACCAACGACCTTGTGCCGAACTCCGGCCCGGGTTGACAATTGATCCAACAGGTGAGGCCAAGGACGAGGATCGGACAGACGAGGACAGACGAGGACAGACGAGGCAGCCTCAGTGTCCTGCGAGGCCTTTTTCTCGGCTCGGTCAGCCAGCAGTGTGCAGAGCACTCCGGATGCCCGGTGGTGGTCGTCCCTTCCGAGAGGGAGTGAGCCGGGCGGCGTCGACTCAGATGCCGGGTGGGAGCGGGATCGCCGGAGTGGTCCCGACGGCCGAGTAGTCGATCGACACCATGAACGGTGACCCGTTGGACGGCGAGTGCAGCGTCAGATTGGCTAGCACGCCGTTGCGGACCGCGGCCGTGCCGGCCAGTGTCGAGCCAGCCCGCGATCCAGTTCCCGTCACGATGCGGCCCGCCGCCGCGGGCGTGAGTTGGAAGCCGTAGGTGGAGGCGCCCGGCGTCGTTGACGGCCTGGCCGTCACTGCAGTCGCCGTGTCGACGACAGCGAACGTGGACCGTGGATCGGCCGAGGCTGAAGCGGTCGACAGCTTGCTCTGCCAGGTGCCGTCCTTGACCCGCACGAACGACTTCGTGCCGACGAACAGCACCTCGGTGGTGCCGGCTGATGCGCCCTTGACCGTCAGGTGCACGAGGTTGGGGGCTTGGAACTGTCCGGCGATGAGCGACGACGACGCACCTACGGTCACCGTGCTGGCGAACGTGAAGTTCGTCGCCCTAGCGAGCGCGTGGACCGCCGAGCGGAGCTCGGCGGTGGCGGGCGAGGTGGCAACGGCCGTCTGGCTCGCTTTGGGGGGGTGAGTGCCGGACGATGCGGCACCACTGCCGCATGCTCCTGTGGCCAGGGCCACCGTGGCCATGCCGGCAGCGACCGCCAGTTGACCCGATGACCGCCGCCACCACGAGGCCCCGGAGGGTCCCGAGCCGGCGTCGGTGGAAGAAGGGGTGCGGGCGGGCACCGGCATTCTCAGTTCTCCGAACCCAAGGAGCCGTGACCCCCGGGAGGGGAATGGGATCCCCCCTCGGACGAGCTGCTTCCACTGCCGGAGTCGGAGCCGCTGGAGTTCCCGCTGCCGCCGCCCGTCGACGGGGTCTGGCTGTGGCCGTCACCCCCCGTGCCGCTTTCCGATCCGGAGCCACTGTGGTCCGCACCGGCAGGCGGTGCCAGGGGGGTCGACGGCGGGACGGAGGTCGTGGAGGCGCTGCCGGCAGACGAGATGTCGCCCTCGCCATGGTCGCGGGACTGGCCGGACTGGTGATCACCGGTTGACCCGGTGGGCGGTGGGCCACCGGGTGAGGTGTCGTCATCGGCATCGCCGGTCGACGGGTCGGGGATGTCCACCTCGGCGGTCACCATCGGCCCCGACGGGCTCGGGAACACTTCGACTTGGAGGACTTGGGTCGACGTGGCCGACGTGAAGAGCACCTGGACGCCCTCGGACTTTGTGGCCGGTGCCGATGCTGTGAACCCGGAGCCGTCGACCGGCGTCACGGTCAGGCTGCTCACCGCACCGGTGGTCGGGTCTACGGCGAGGCTGAGGCTGCCCACGCCCGGGAGCGTGACAGTGAAGGTCCCGGCCGACGAGGTGACCGTGGGGCCGCTTGCCGGCGCCGTCGCCGGGAGCGGGGTGTCGGCCCCGGCCAGGGCAAATGGGCCTGAGGCCGCCCCAAACCCCAGTAGGACTGCGGACGAGATGACGGCGATGCGCCGGATGGACATGCGGGTAACCCCCTGGAGAGTGCCAGTCTTGGTGGACCGGATAGTGGAACTGTCACCTTCTCCATCGGTCCGCGAATGCCCGCGTCACAACCTGCAACCATGAATTCCGAAGTTGAGACAGATCGACTTGATCTGTTCCGTTGCGGCACGACTCCGTCACACCTGCAGGACGCGAAGTAACCGTCGACCGGAGGCCGACGGTTACTTCGCGTCTACCGGGCGGCTGCTTGGGTTCGCTACAGCGATCCGGTGATCGAACAGGTCTCGCCGGTCTTGGCGTTTACCGCGCTGGCCACGATCGTGTTAGTGCCGGTCAGAGGCGACAGGACGCGGCTGACGCTGAAGGAGCCGTCCCTGACCGTCTTGACGGTTGCTGACACGAAGACGGTACCGTTGCGGCCTTCGGTGACCTTCCACGGGATACCCGCCGTGTGGCGGGCCATGTCGACGCCGAAGTCGACGCTGACGGCTCCGGTGTCCTCGCGCTGGACCTGGAGGTTGCTGACGCTCGTTCCACTGCACTTGGCGTTGATGTTGATCGAGGGGGTCGCAGCGGACGCCGATGCGACCGGCACGAGGGCGAACGCGCCGAGCCCGGCCAGGCCGAGTGCTCCGGAGGTGACGATGCGGGTGATGCGGTGGGTGGACATGGTGGGGCTCCTTTGTCGTGATGGTTTGGTTCCACCACCAGTGTGCGCCCCGGACCTGACAGCCGAATGACGGGACCGCAGCAATTCGTTCCCGTTCGGAGCCGCCCGCCCGCTTCTCCGCTCCGCTCCGCTTCTCCGCTCCGCTCCGTCGTCCGCATGGAAAGTGGACGGACCGGTCACGAGCGTCGG
Source organism: Acidimicrobiaceae bacterium (assembly GCA_043784065.1). Lineage (GTDB taxonomy): Bacteria > Actinomycetota > Acidimicrobiia > Acidimicrobiales > RAAP-2 > Bog-756. The sequence continues at coordinate 5,935 of JAYVYR010000253.1, read as the reverse complement.
GTCAATGGTCGGCCGTTGGCATCATCGGCGCGGCGCGGTCGTCGATGGCTCCGAAGTCCAAGTCTTCCGATGGTCGGGGAAACTGATGGCGTAGCCCTGGGCTACGTCGCACCCGGCCATGGCCAGGAAGCCGAAGTGGTCGGTCCGCTCGACCCCCTCGGCCACCACCCGCAGTCCGAGTGAGTGCCCGAGGTCGATGGATGAGCGGATAATCGCCTCGTCTCGGCCGTCCTCGCCGTCGATGCTGAGTCGGGCCGTGAACATGCGGTCGATCTTGAGCTCGCCGACGGCCAGGTCGCTCAGGTAGGCGAGCGATGAGAACCCGGTACCGAAGTCGTCGATCGAGATGAGCAGGCCTGAATCGGACAGGGTCTGGATGATCTCCTTTGACCGGCTCAGGTCGGCCATGACCATGCTCTCGGTGATCTCGAGAACGAGGGAGTCGGTGGTCAGCCCGTTGCGGGCCAGCACGTCGTGGATCTGATCGGTCAACCCGGCATCGAGCAAGTTGGTGGTCGAGAGGTTGACTGCAACCGATACCGGTTGACCGGCCCGCCGCCACTCGGCACACTGAGCCACGGCCGTCTCGAGCACAAAGGTGGTGAGCACGCCCATCAGCCCACTGTCCTCGGCCAAGGGGATGAGTTGATCGGGCGGGACAAACCCGAGTTTCGGATGGGGCCACCCTAGGAGCGCCTCGAGGGTGCTGATCTCACCTGTCCGCAGGTCGATCTGGGGTCGGTACTAGAGGATGAGCGATTGCTCGGCGGTGGCGCTACACACATCCTCCATCAGGTTCAGTCGGTCGGCGCCGTCATCGAGGGCCGACTCGTAGATGTCGTACGGGCAGTGGGCTGCCTTGCCCCGTTACATGGCAACGTCTGCGCATCGGATCAACTCGGTAGCATTCGTTGCGTGCTGCGGGGCGAGCGCGATGCCGATGCTGGCCCCCACATGCAGGCTCGACCCTTCGACACTGAAGGGAGGTTCGATCTCCGTGGTGATCCGCTCGGCAATCGACATTGCGAACTCGTCGTCTACTCCCGACAGAAGCATGGCGAACTCGTCGCCACCCAGGCGCACCACTACATCGCTCGACCGGGTCCCACTCGAGAGTCGCGGACTGATGAGGCGGAGGAGGCCGTCGCCGGTCGGGTGGCCGAAGGAGTCGTTGATCTCTTTGAAGTGGTCGAGGTCGATCATCAGGAGGGCCCGTGCGTCATCGGGACTCCACTCCTGGTCATGATTAAAGAAGGCATCGAGCTCGCGGGTCAGGAGCCGCCGATTGCCCAGTCCGGTCAACTCGTCGGTGGCGGCCCGATGGTGGTTGGCCTGGGTGAGAGCGTTGAATTTCCGGCGGGACAGTGCCGCCCGCACGCCGACCAGCGCGAGGGTAGCCACGGTGAGGCCGAGGGCGATCGAGCCCACGTGTGTCCAGTTCCCCGCGAAGACGATGACGACGGCAGCGACGGCCGGCAGCACGAAGCCCGGTGCATGGGCGTCGTCATCGGTCCGCCGCGCTCCCACCCGCTGCCAGACGGTGAGCGACCACAGGAACAAGGCGGTCATCCAGGTGGCGTCCAGGATGGTGCCTGACTGGTAGGTGCCGGCGGCATTCTGGAACAGATCGACGGTATCCCCGATGGCCAGGACCAGGCAGCCGGCGACCAAAGTCAGGAGACGGGCCGGTCACCCGGGCACGATGACCAGTGCAACGAAGGCGAATGCCAGAAGGATGAGGTCGCCGATGGGGTAGGCGAGGTTGACCGTTACTGCCGCCGGCGATCCGGAGACCGAGTTGATGATGGGGTCGAGGACGAATGCGGCGCAGATGGCGGCCGCACCGAGGCTGGCCACCGCCCCGTCGAGCGAGGTATTGGCCTTGAAGGCCCGCACTTCGCCCCGCATGATCAACATGATCCCGAAATAGGCGAACGGGTACATGGTCAAGTAGCACGCGTCTGCCAGCGACGGCGTGGGCGGCGATGCCCCGCCCTTTGACAAGAGGGTGAAGATGGTGTCGCCCATCACCCAGGACAGCAGTCCGAGCTCGAAGGCCAGGCCCACCGAACGTCCCGGACGTTTCACGAGGAACCGGGTGAGGCACAGGAGTGCCATCCTCAGTTCGAATGCGTCCACGGTCCAGTTGTCCAGCCACGTTCAGAACTGCCCGTGGTTTCTCAGCAGGAGGGTGGTGACGTAGGTGGCCAGCCAGACTCCCGTTACGGCATTGGCCACGACCATGGCACGCGGCATGCGCTGATCACGGACCGCCGCATCGCGACGGAGGTGGAGAACCCGCCCACCTTGACTCAATTGCCATCGGATCGACCGCGCTGTAGCTAAAGGGGTGAGTCGGACGTTTGACCCCCGAGACCCTTGCTCGAGCTGGGTTCGGTGCTCGCTCTCCTACCCATGGTGGTCCCGAGTTGGTGGTTCAGAGTTCGTCGACGTAGCGGTCGGTGCCAGGCACGGTCCGCCGGAACGGCGCGGCCAGACGCAATGTGGCGGCGCCGGACGACTCGACCGCATCGGAGTAGGCCCGGACCCGTTCGACCGACTCGGCCGGGTCATCGTCCACGAAGAACAGTTGTACCAACCGGTCGATCCCGCCAGGGGGTGAGCCGAGGTCCATCGGGGCACCCTGGTCCCCGGCGCCGGGTACCGACGGGACCCACGAACAGGCGATCTCGATCGGCGAGTCCTTGAGGAGGTCGTCGACGTGGGAACCGGCCAACGTGGCATGCAGGGCGGGGCCGGATCCGGCGGCTGCGTCCCACCACAGGGCGATGAGTCCCGGATAGCCGCGGTCCAGTGCCAGCTCTACCGGCACGGGATCATCGTCTCGATAGGTGGTGTCCACATAGTTGAACGTGGAGGTGTGGACATGGGTCCGTTCGGGAAACCCACGTCCGTGGGTGTAGAGGTCGCGCACTTGGTTGATCGACCACTCGGCGAAGTGTTCGTGATGATGGCCACGTTCCACCCAGTAGATGGCGACGTAACTGCCGGCATCAAGGGGTACGGCGACCGTGCTCTCGACCGGCCACCGCAGGTCCTTGAGCTGCCGCGTGGCCACCCACCGGCTCCCGGCGAACAGCCACGGCCCGACCAGGCAGCCGCCGTAATAGTGATCCCGCTCGTACCAGCGGTTGTAGGCCTTCTCGAACCCCCGGTTCGGCTCCACCAGTGTGAGGAGCATGCTCCCCACCTGCACCGGGTAGGCGCCTACCCCGCCGACGTCGAGTGGGTTGTACATGCCGGTCCTCCCCCTGCTGCGCGGTTCCGATGCCTGCTGGTTCTACTCCGTCGAAACGAAACGCTACCGGCCCGACGATCGTGCTGGGCCGAGGACAACGGTCCTGTCCTGTGGCGGACGGGCTCCCCACAACTGCACCCAGGAGAACCACGTAGGCCGTGTCGCCGTGTGATGCCCCCCTTGCGGGCAGTGCGGTCGACCGTGTGTCAGCATGAGCGGGCAGCGGTCGGAGCCGACTCTGAAGGAACCTTGAGGGAGTGACATGTACGACCTGTCGGGCAAGGTGGCGGTGGTGACCGGTGGCGCCGCCGGCATCGGCAGGGGGATCGTGCGCGCCCTCCTCGATGAAGGGGCCCGGGTGGTTATCGCCGACATCGAGGCCCCCGTGCTCGAGCGCACTGTGGCCGGACTGTCCGACCGAGGTGACGTCTGGGGCGTCGTCACCGACGTATCCGACGCTTCCTCCCTCGAGTCGCTGGCCGATACCGTCTTCGACCAGTTCGGGGTGTGCCACGTGCTCTGGAACAATGCCGGGGTCACATCGGGCGGCGGCGGCAACCCTTGGGAGCAGGAGCTCAATGACTGGCGTTGGTGCTTCGGGGTCAACGTCTTCGGGACGGCCAACGGCGTCCTTGCATTCGTTCCCCGCATGGTGGCCTCTGGTGAGGCGGGCGTCGTCGTGACCACGTCATCGGGTGACGGCGGCATCGCCCCAGTGCCCTACGCCTCGGTCTACGCCTCATCGAAAGCGGCAATCAGTTGCTTCACCGAAGCCCTGGCCCACCAGTTCCTGGCCCAGCACACCAACCTCCGGGCCGCCGTCTTCTATCCCTCAGGTGGACTGCTCGAGACCGGCCTGTGGGAGGCCCAGCGCAATCGACCCGACGAGCTGGCTCGGGTCAGGCCCCGGCCACCGGCGCCGGGTACCACGTTCGCCGAGTTCAAGGAGGCGTTGGCCGCAGCCGGACGCCCCACCGACGTGGTCGACCTTGACGAACTCGGTCGGTTTGCCGTGCAGGGGGTCAAGGACGGGAAGTTTGTCATCAGCCACAACCTCGACGCCGCCGGGCGGCTGCTGCATGCCCGGGCCGACGCCATCGCCCGGGGCGAGCTCCCTCCCTCGGCCCTCGAGGGAATGGGATGATCGCTACCGTGGCCGGATCGGCACTCGAATCGACGAACATGGGGGCATCGTGACCATCGAGCTCACGCCCGACCACCGCTACACGGTCATCTCCGCCGATGCCCATGCCGGCGCGGACATTCCCGACTACAGGCCTTATCTTGCGTCGACCTGGCACGCTGAATTCGACGCCTGGGCCGCCAGCTACGTCAATCCGTTCGCCGACCTGCTGGCGGCGACCGCCTACCGGAGCTGGGACTCGGACCGGCGGCTCGTCGAGAACGAGGCCGATGGCATCGTCGCCGAGGTCATCTTCCCTAACACTGTCCCCCCGTTCTTCGAAGAAGGGAGCCTGCTCGCCCTCCCACCGGGACCCGACGAGTACCAACGCCGCTGGGCCGGTCTTCAGGCGCACAACCGCTGGCTTGCTGATTTCTGCGCCGAGGTGCCCGGCCGACGGGCAGGGGTGGCCCAGATTTTCGCCAACGACATGGATGACGCGGTGGCCGAGGTCCAGTGGGCGTCCGCTCATATTCGGCCCTCTGGAGGGATTCTGCTACCCCCCATCGGTCCCGGATCGGGACTGCCCGGTGTGTGGGAGTCGTACTACGAGCCGTTGTGGGAGGTCTGTGAGGAGCTCGGCGTCGTGGTCAATATCCACGGGGGCGGTGGGCTCCCTGACTACGGCGACTCCGAGGTGGCCCGGGCCATCATGTTGGTCGAGCTCCCGTGGTTCTCCCATCGGTCGGCGTGGCACCTGATCCTGGCCGGGGTGCTGGAGCGCCATCCCGGTATGCACGTCGTCCTTACCGAACAGGGCCTGGGCTGGTTGCCCCGGGGGCTCGAGACTCTGGACTGGTTTTACGGGCGGATGACGATGGGCGGCGCGGCCGAGGCTGAGTTCTTCGGGGCGGCCGCCAAAGGAATGTCCATGATGCCGTCGGAATACTTCGCCCGGAATTTCTCGGTCGGAGCCAGCTTCCTGCGGGCCAGCGAGTCGGCCGTCCGTCACCAGGTCGGCGTCGAGCGGATCATGTGGGGCTCGGACTACCCCCACTCGGAAGGTTCCTATCCCTACAGCCTGACCGCGCTGCGGGCTGCTTTCGGGACGTGTGACCCGGCCGAGACCCGCCTGATGCTGGAGGACAACGTGGCCCGTGTCTACGGGTTCGACCTCGAGGCCCTGCGGCCCATCGGTGACCGGATCGGTCCGACGGTGGCCGAGGTGGCCACTCCGCTGGCCGTCGAGGACTATCCCACGGACTCCACCTGTAACGCATTCGATCGCCACCAGGTACTGCGCTCCTGGTAGGCGGGCGGACCCGCCGATCGCGTCAGGCCGGAGACTGCACCCCGTACTCGGCCTTCCACCATCGGGCCTCGGCCCGTGCCGCCGGGTCGCTCTGGAGGTTGACGTCCTGGCCGAGCAGCTCGGGCGATGGCCCGATGCGCCGGGCGATCGGACGAAGTTGGTCGAGGTCGAACCCGTAGACCCGAGCCGCCGTGAGCCCGAGCAACTCGGCCGTGTCATCGACCGGTACCTCGGCAAAATC
>JAYVYR010000252.1:0-3318 GCA_043784065.1 Acidimicrobiaceae bacterium | reverse complement strand
GCCGACGCCGATTCCGGGGCGGCAACATGAGCGATCGACAAGAGGAGACACTGGGGGGCGAGGCCTTCGGCCGGCCCACCTGGGCCGGGATCGCTTCGTGGAATGTGGACGGGGCGCTCATGCGCTACCGGGTCATGGCCTACATCGTCGGTGTCGGCCTGATCCTGTTGGTATTCGTCGGCCTCCCCCTTCAGTTCGCCGCCCATCAGAAATTGGCCGTCCAGGTGGTCGGAACCCTCCATGGGTATCTCTATCTGGTCTACCTGGCCTCGGCCCTCGATCTGGCCCGTCGGGCCCACTGGAGGCTCGGGCGAATCGTGGCCGTGGTGGCCGCCGGATTCGTGCCCTTCCTGGCTTTCGTGGTCGAGCACCGGGTGTTTGGCCAGATGCGCGAGGAGCACCTGGTGGAACTGGCCGCCGGGCCGTCGGTGCCTGGCAGCGCCACGACAGGTCCGGCGGCGTCGGAACGCTCCGCCTCCGACCCCGCCGGCTAGCGGGCGCCGCGCACAAGGGTGCCCGGACGGGCGCCGGTCTCCTCGCCTTCGGCGAAGGTGGTGACCCCCGACTTGATTGTCTCGACGTAGCCCACCGCCCCCTGCAGAAGGCGCTTGCCCCCGGCGGGCAGGTCATCGACGACGCGGGGATTGGTGAGCTGCAAGCGGTCGTAGTCGATGATGTTGATATCCGCCATGGCACCGACCTCGAGTGTCCCGCGGTCGGTGAGGCCGTAGAGGCGAGCGGTGTCGTGGGTCTGCATCTTCACCACGTACTCGAGGGGAAGTGTCTCCCCCCGGACCCGGTCGCGAGTCCAGTGGGTGAGCATGAAGGTGGGCTGGGATGCATCGCAGATCACGCCGCAGTGGGCCCCGCCGTCACCGAGGCCGGCTGCGGCTCGTGGGTGGAGGAGCATCTCGCGGGCGGCGTGCAGGTCGCCGTTGGAGTAGTTGAGGATCGGCACGTACAGCAGTCCCCGACCATCGTCCTCGAGCATGGCGTCGTAGGCCACCGACAGGGCCGGCCGGCCGGTGGCCGCGGCGATGCCGGCGAGTGACCGCTCGGGTCCAGGCTCGTATTCCGGCGGGCTTCCTAGGAGGTAGGTGGTGGCGTAGGCCTGGTCCATGCGTCCGGCGGTTTCGGCGTCGGGCTGCCACGACTCGATGGCAGCGCGCACTTGGGGGGTGCGAAGGGCGGCCACCAGGTCGTCGGGCCGGAGTTCCTTCGCCTTCAGCTCCTGGTAGGCAGGGATCTGGTCGAGCAAGCTGTAGGTGGTGAAGTGACCCGACAGCAGGCCGAACCCCCGACCGGCCACCTGGGGCCACAGATCGGCCCCATCGTCGACGGCCCGCAGCGACTCGTCCATCAGCTCGCGCCAGAGGTTAGGAGCGGCATCCACCTGGACCATGGCGAAGGTAACGGGCCGATGGATGGCAGCCGACAGCCGCCGCATCCAGTCGACTTCTTCCTTCGGGGCCAGGATGTCCTCGCCGGCTGTGCCCGCCGGGGCCAGCTCGAAGATCCCTGTGCCGAGCTCACCCAATGCGGCACCGATGCCGAACAGCTCGTCCTCGGCTGCGTAGGTACCGGGAACCGGCTCGCCGTCGATCGCCCGGTGGGCGATGGTGCGCGACGTCGAGAATCCGAGGGCACCGGCCGCTATGGCTTCTTTCACCACCTGCTTCATGGCGGCGATGTCCTCGTGGGTGGCCGGCTCGTTGCGGGCCCCGCGTTCGCCCATAACGTAGGAGCGCACCGCGCCGTGGGCGATCTGGGTGCCTACGTCGACGGTCCACCGCCGCTTGTCGAGCGCGTCGAGGTACTCGGGAAATGTCTCCCAATCCCAAGTCATGCCCTCGGACAGGGCCGTACCCGGAATGTCCTCGACCCCCTCCATCAGCCCGATCAGCCAATCGTGCCGGTCGGGACGGGCCGGCGCGAACCCGACCCCGCAGTTGCCGGTCACCAACGTGGTGACACCATGCCAGCTGCTCGGGGCGAGCACTTCGTCCCAGGTGGCCTGGCCGTCGTAGTGGGTGTGGATGTCTACCCAGCCCGGGGTGACCAGCAGTCCGTCGGCGTCGATGGTTCGGGCCGCCGCCTCGCCCCGGTGGTCGCCGACTCCAGTGATGATGCCGTCGCTCACGGTGACATCCGCACTGCGGGCCGGGGCCCCGGTGCCGTCGACGACGGTTCCACCCTGAATGACGAGATCATGCATGGACTGTTCCCCCTCTGGCTACGTCCGACGATGCTGGCACGGCTCGAGGTGGGACGCAACGGCACCCCGGGGCCGGGCCTAGTTAGGCGGGATGGAGTAGGTGACCTGGGCTTTGGCCACCAGTGCGCCATCGGCGACTGAGTGGAGGGCCACGTCGACCACGCCCAGACGCGAGCCCAGTTTGAGCAGGGTGCCGGTGGCCACCACGTCGACCAAGGCCGGTTTGCGCAGAAAATCGATGTGGAGGCTGGTGGTCACGGCCAGAGCCACCGGGCCGATGTGGCCGACGATGGCCAACCATGCGGCGCAGTCGGCCAGCGCCATCAACGACGGTCCCGAGACGGTGCCGCCGGGACGGACGTTCGACTCGGTGACGGACAGGCGCATCCGGATACCGGTCTCGCTGACCTCCTCGACGACATAGGGCAGGTCGTTCGGGAATGCCCCATCGAGGAAGGCCTGCAGTTCAGCAACATCCATGGCTGTGGGCGGGGGCGGGGGCGTCGCGGGGGAATGGGCAGGGGACGAGTTCGTAGACGGCATGACGGGTGGATAGTAGCCACCAGCGGCTCCGGCCGACCGGGCAAGGGCACGAGCGGAAACGGGCTTACGCTGCGCTCCTGGTCGTGCAGACTGTCGGCGGGCCGGCGACCGGCACCGGTAAATCGAAGAATGGGAGGCCCAGTGGCCGAGACCGACACGTCAGCAGCGGGACGAAACGGCGATGGGGATCATGCGGCGGCAGCCGATCTGGCCCATCGGGCCGGGCAGGTCCTGCGCGAGCTGCAGCAAGGCGACCTCGAGGGCAAGGCTCTCGGTGCCGAGGGGGACCAGCGTTCCCACGACCTGTTGCTCGCCCTCTTGGCCGAGCGGTTTCCGTTCGACCGGGTGCGGTCCGAGGAAGACGACCAGACGAAGGAACTGGCCACCTCGGCCGGCCGGGTATGGATTATCGACCCGTTGGACGGGACCCGCGAGTACTCCGAGCGCCGCACCGATTGGGCCGTCCATGTGGCGCTGGCCGTCGACGGCGCTCCGGCCGTGGGTGCTGTGGCGCTGCCCGGCCTGGACCTCGTACTCGGTACCGGCAGCCCACCAACCCT
>JAYVYR010000251.1:0-9032 GCA_043784065.1 Acidimicrobiaceae bacterium | reverse complement strand
CGACGAGTTCCGAGTCACGCCTGTGCTGGCCCAGGCCCGCACGATTGGCGAGGCACGTGCTCACCGGTACCGGGTGGCCGGGCACGTGCCGGCGGCGACGTCCGCCCTCGGTGGCGCCAAGCTCGAGGACCTGTTCGAGCAGATTCAGCGAGGCGAGACGGCCACGTTGAACCTGATCCTGAAGGCCGATGTGCGAGGTTCGCTCGAGGCAGTCACCGAGAGCCTCCGCAAGTTGGAGCGCGTCGACGTGAAGCTCAGCTTCGTCCTCCGGGGCGTTGGCGGTATTACGGAGTCCGACGTCGAGTTGGCCCAGGCCTCGAATGCGACCATCATCGGCTTCAACGTGCGCCCCGACCGGCGTTCGAGGGAAATGGCGGCCAAGGCCGATGTGGAGATCCGGACCTACGAGATCATCTACAAGCTGCTCGAGGACCTCGAGGCCGCCATGCTCGGCATGCTCTCGCCGGTCTTTGAGGAAATCGTGACCGGCGAGGCCGAGGTGCGTCAGGTCTTCCGGGTCCCGAAGATCGGTGCCATCGCTGGTTGCTACGTCCGGGAGGGCGTCATCACTCGTGGATCCAAGGTTCGTTTCCTCCGCGAGGGCGTAATCATCTGGAAGGGAGCCATCACCTCGCTTCGCCGCTTCAAGGACGACGCCCGCGAAGTCCAGGCCGGGTTCGAGTGCGGTATCGGGCTCTCGGACTACCAGGACCTCAAGGACGGGGACATCATCGAGACCTTCGACGAACGGGAGATCCCCCGCACCTGATGCCGACCGCCGTCCGGTCTCCCCGGGCGGCGAGGGCAGGTGGTCGAGGACGGACCGGAGGGCCAGTGGCACGTCGTCAGGACAATCGGGGAGTCGCCCCTTATTCCCGCTCGCTGCGGGTCAACCAGGTCCTACGTCAGGTAGTGGCGGACGAGATCGAACGGTTGGCCGACGCAGACGAGCGGCTGCGGCTCGTGACCATCACATCGGTGGACACCACCTCGGACCTGCGCGAGGCGACGGTGTACCTGAGCTCGTTGTCCGAAGATGCCGCTGCTGCGCTCGCCGCTCGTCGAGTGCAGCTCCAGAAGGCCGTGGCCCGGCAGACCAAATTCAGGCGCACCCCCCTTCTGGCGTTCGTCCAGGACCCGGCGGTGGTGACTGGGAACCGGATCGAAGACCTGCTGCGCAAGATCCGCGTGTCCGACGATGCCGCCGGTCGGATCGAAACCGATGGTCAGGACGACAACTACCGGTGAGCTCATCGTCGACGGACCAGGTCAACGGTCTGGTGGTCGTGGACAAAGAGGCTGGTTGGACTTCCCATGATGTGGTGGCCCGGTGTCGTAGGACGTTCGGCCAGAAACGTGTCGGCCATGCCGGCACTCTCGACCCCGACGCCACAGGCGTACTGCTGGTGGGCCTCGGCCGGGCTACCCGCCTGATGCGGTTCCTGACCGCACTGCCCAAGACCTACGAGGCCGAAGTGGTCCTCGGTACGGCCACGTCCACCCTCGACGCGTCAGGTGATACCACCGGAACGTGGGACATGGGAGACGTGACGCTGTCCGCCGTCCGAAATGCAGCGCTTACCCTGACCGGCGCCATCGAGCAGGTCCCGCCCATGGTGTCCGCCGTCAAAGTGGACGGGAGACGGCTGTACGCCCTGGCCCGAGAAGGAATCGAGGTCGAGCGGGTGGCCCGACCGGTCACCGTCTACCGCTATGACGTCATGCCGGGCATGACTCCGGGCGTGTTTCGCATCGAGGTCGAGTGCTCATCGGGAACGTATGTCCGGGTGCTGGCCGCCGACCTTGGGGAGGCTTTGGGTGGCGGGGCCCACCTCCGTAACCTCCGCCGGACACGGATCGGTTCGTTCACGACCGAAGATGCTCGACTGGTCGATGAGCTGACACCGGCGGTCGTGCTCACCCCTGCTCAGGCGATGCGCGATCTTGACCAGGTGGTGGTGCCCATCGATGCCCAGAAGTTGGTGGCCCGAGGCCTTCCGCTCGACCGGGTGCCGCTCGGCGTATCGGGTGACGGACCTTGGGGACTGGTGGATGACGCCCACCACCTACTGGCGGTCTACGAGGCCACCGAAACAGACCGGATCAAGCCGGCCGTGGTGATCGAGTCGGCTGGTTGAGTCCCTCCGTCGGGCCGATGGCGCAGCGCTCCAGGATGGGCGCTGGATGATTCGGGTCCGGGGTCGATTGACTCGGCAGTAACCTTTCTGGTTGTGGAGATCGTGACCGACAGCGCCCCGTTGCCTGCGCCTGCCGGCGGGTCGGCCGTCACCATCGGCGCCTATGACGGCGTGCATCTCGGGCACCGGTCCCTGCTGGCCGAACTTGGAGCCCGAGCCGAAGTGGACGGTCTGGCCACTGTCGTCGTGACGTTTGACCGCCACCCGGCCGCTGTGGTCCGTCCTGAATCGGCTCCCCTGCTGCTGTGCGACCTCGATCAAAAACTCGAACTGCTGGCCTCGGCCGGCGTCGACCGGACTGTAGTCGTCCGCTTCGACGAGGAACGGGCCAATGAGACGGCTGAGGAGTTCGTCACCCGGGAACTGATCGATGGGCTTGACGCCCGGCTGATCGTGGTGGGGGAAGACTTCCACTTCGGCCACGGCCGCAAGGGCAACGTGGCACTGCTCACCGAGATGGGCGCGGCAGCTGGGTTCGACGTCGACGGTGTGACCCTCTCCTCGGAAGCGGCTGGTGACGCACCGCCAGTCTCCTCTACTCGAGTGCGGATGATGGTGTCCCGAGGTGACGTCGAAGGTGCCGCAGGCCTACTCGGCCGGCCCCATCAGGTGCGAGGTCCTGTCGTGAGTGGCGACCGGCGCGGGGGAGCGGAGCTGGGGTTCCCGACGGCCAATCTCGACATCCCTACCGACATCTGCCTGCCGGCGCCTGGCATCTATGCCGGATGGTACGAGCGGCCGGACGGATCGCGGTACCGATCAGCGGTGTCAGTCGGGCGTCGCCCCACGTTCTACGGACTAGATGGCGAGCTGCTAGTCGAAGCGTTCTTGCTCGACTTCTCGGGTGACCTCTACGGCGAGCCCGCTCGGCTGTCATTCGTCCATCGGCTCCGCGCTGAGCTGACATTCGCAACGGTCGGCGAATTGGTGGTCCAGATGGGCCGGGACGTCGAGCGCACGCGGTCGCTACTGGCGGACTGAGGGGATCGGCTAGCCCATCAGTTGATGTCCAGGACAGCTGTCGGGTGGACGGTGCCGGTGGCCGTGATCACGGTGCGTGCCACCGTGCAGGCCTGATGGACGACGGCCGGAACCCGGAATCGCACCATCACCCCGGCGGCCGGTGGACCGGATGAGGTGCCGGACGCAGCGGGTCGGCCACCACGGGTGCCCGTCACCTGTGTGCTGACCCGATTGTCCTTGACCCCGCAGGTCACGGAGACGTTGAGCGACGAAGGTGCCGACTGGGCGTCAGAGCCGACCACGGTAGCTGTCACCTCGTCTCCCGGAGCGGCAACGTAGCGGTCGAGAACGAGTCGCAGTCCGTTGACTGGAGGCCCCGGACCGCGAGAGATACCAGGGTCAACCCGTCCAGACGTGCCGCAGGCCACGCCCACGAGAGCGAGGACGGCAACCGCACGTCGGGCCGAAGTCGGGTATCTAGCGCCAAGACGCGAGGTGCGGATCAGAATATCGGGGCGTCTCCCAGCAGTTCGGTGCGGAGCTCCCGTTTGAGGATCTTGCCGGCCGGGTTGCGGGGGAGCGGCTCGCCCCGGAACCAGAATCGGGTGGGGACGTTGAAGGCGGCCAGTCGTTCACGTACGTGGCGGGACAGCTCATCGGCGGCCACGTCCATACCAGGACGCAGCACGATGACGGCTCCCACCTCCTCGCTCAAGACGGGGTGGGGCACACCGATGACCGCGCAGTCGGCCACCGCCGGGTGCTCGTGTAGCGCGGCCTCGATCTCGACGCAGTAGACGTTCTCGCCACCTCGGATGATCATGTCCTTGGCTCGGTCGACTATGTGGACGAAACCCTCTTCGTCGATGCGCGCCACGTCGCCCGTGTGAAGCCAGCCGTTGGTGAAGGACGATGCCGTGGCGTCGGGGCGGTTCCAGTAGCCGCGCACCACGTTCGGACCCTTGATCCACAGCTCGCCTGTGCGTGCCGGATCGGGCATCAGGTCCGCTGGTGGATCAGCATGTCCCCACTCCTCGGGCACAACGGCGACGTCGCAGACCGGCGATGGCGGTCCGACGCTATCCGGCTTGCGCACATAGTCGTCCCCGGCATTCATTGTGGTCATGGCCGAGGTCTCGGTGAGGCCGTAGCCGTTGCCAGGCGCCCCGGTCGGGAAGTGCTCCTTGATCCGGCGCACCAGGTCGGGCGGGCACGGCGCTCCGCCGTAGGAGATCGACTGGACCGACGAGGTGTCCCGCTTGGCGAAGTCGGGCGAGTCGATGACCTGCATGACCATCGCCGGTACGCCGCCGAAGACGGTGATGCGCTCGCGCTCGATGAGTTCGAGGGCCCGATCCGGATCGAAATGGTGCATCATGACGAGCTTGCCCCCGGCCGCCGTGTTGGTGACCAGCAGCGCATGGCACCCGGTGGCATGAAACAAGGGGACGGAAAGCAGGTTGGCGTTCTGCGCGCCCGTCGACGCATCCTTCTGGGCTTTGGTCCGGCGCATGCCCCCGAGGGTGGAGACGAAGAACAGGTTCATCAGGTTTGAGCAGCTGTTGCGGTGAGTGCCGACCGCTCCCTTGGGTCGACCGGTCGTGCCCGACGTGTAGAAGATGGTGGCATCATCGTCGCGGTCGATTGTGACCTCCGGTAGGGCGATGTCGACGGCCGGGGTTCCGACCACCTCGTCGAAGGGGATGACATGGAGCGGAGCGGACGTGCCCCGCTCGAGCGTGCATCCGACGGCGGACCGTCGGCCGCCGGTGTCGGGGTCGTGCTCCTCGCACGAGACGATCATGGCCTCGAGCGCCGGGATGCCGACCAGGTGGTGCGAGATGCGCAGCTGGCGCTCCTCGTCGACGAAAGCCACCTTCGCACCTGAGTCGGCCAGCCCGTAGGCGAGCTCCTCACCGGTCCACCATGCGTTGAGGGGCACGGCCACTGCCCCCACGGTGATGATGGCCCAGAAGGCCGTCACCCAGTCGGGGAGGTTCCGCATGGCGATGGCTACCCTGTCACCGGGTTGCACGCCGAAACGGTCGATGAGCTGGTGGCCGACTGCGGCGACGTTGCGAAAATTCTTCTCGAAGGTGATCCGCTCGTCCTCGTAGATGAGGAAGTCCTTGTCGCCGTGGAGGGCGGACAGTTCGAACACGGAGCGGAGGGTGTCCGGGGCGGTCTTCCAGGCGCGAGTGGGGATGCCACGGATCACTACCTCCTCCATCTCGAAAGGTCCACCGGCGACGGTCAGCGTGGCGGTCACCTCGGCCCGGGTCGGGACGGCGTCGTCGCGGGATGCTCCGGTCTGTGCAGCCATAGCTGCTCCTCTCGGTCGTGAGTCCCGGCGGAGCTCCGCCGGCCGGGACCTAGGGGGTAGGGTCTCGAAAGACCGCGGTGCGGTAGAAGCTCAGCTCAGCCACCGACTCCCGGATGTCGTCCAGGGCTCGGTGGCCGCCGGCCTTCGGAGGTGCGGCGGCCACTGCCTCGGGGTACCAGCGGTTGGCCAGTTCCTTGATGGTGGACACGTCCACCGAGCGGTAGTGGAGGTACTCCTCGATTTCGGGTAGGTAGGCGGCCAGGAAGCGGCGGTCGGTCCCGATGGAGTTGCCAGCCAGGGGCACAGTGCGGGACTTGGGCACGTGGGTCTGAATGAACTCCAGCGTCTGTCGACCGGCCTCTGCCAGAGTGAGCTCAGAGGTCACGATCTGATCGAGGAGCCCACTGCTGGTGTGCATGTCGCGGACGAAGTCGTCCATGGCCGCCAGTTCGCCATCGGTGGCGTGGACGACCAGGTCGGGACCCTCGGCCACAACCACCAGGTCGTCGTCGGTCACCAAGGTGGCGATCTCCACGATGACGTGACGGTCCGCCTCGAGCCCTGTCATTTCCAGATCCATCCACACCAGCACGTGATCACGCTACCGGAGGTGGGCCGAACCGCCAATGTGATACTCCGTCAGAACACGGGTGAGCGTGCCGTGGCACTTCGGTGCAGGCATTTCCGAGCGGTGGGGGGGTAGCGTCCAGACACGATGAGCGGATCGACCGGGTGATGGTGGCAAAGACCGAGTCGACCTCCCGTGGGGGAGCTACGGTGCCGGTCCCGGTGGTACGCCTCGACCCTGACCTGCCCCTACCCGGCTATGCCCACGAAGGGGACGCCGGGGCCGACCTGGTGGCCCGTATCGAGGTCCTCCTCGAGCCGAACGGTGGCCGGGCCATGGTCCCGACCGGGATCGCCTTGGCCCTCCCTTCGGGCTATGCCGGGTTCATTCAGCCCCGTAGCGGCCTCGCTCTGCGCCATGGGGTGTCCTGCCTCAATACGCCTGGACTCATCGACTCCGGCTACCGGGACGAAATTGCCGTGTTGCTCATCAATACGGACCCCGAAGTCCCGTACCGGGTGCAACGGGGCGACCGTATCGCTCAGCTCGTCATCCAGAGGGTGGAGGTAGCGGACTTCGTCGAGGTCGACTCGTTGGCGGCATCTGAGCGGGGTGTCGGCGGCTTCGGGTCTACGGGTAGGTGACGGCATGGCGCGCCTGACCGGACTGGACGGAGCATTTCTCGCTCTCGAATCGCCCACCACCTACCTCCACATCATGGGGACAATGGTGTTCGATCCATCGGACATCGTCGGCGGCCTCACATTCCGGCGGATCCGCTCCTTGGTCGATGAACGAGTGCCACTGGTGCCACCGTTCCGGATGAGGATGGTGGAAGTACCGTTCGGCCTCCAGCACCCGAGGCTGGTGGAGGACCCGGACTTCGACCTCGACTACCACGTTCGCCGAACCAGCATCCCCGATCCCGGCGGACCCGACGAACTCGCCGAACTGGTCGCCGACTTGGCCGCCCGCCCGCTCGACCGCGCTCGCCCGCTGTGGGAGTTCCACGTGGTCGAGGGCCTGGCGGCGGGCCGGGTGGGCATCGTGGCCAAGGTGCACCACGCAATCATCGACGGAGTGTCCGGCGCCCAGGTACTGGCTGCCTTCTTCGACCTCTCGCCTGATCCGACGCCGAGGTCTCTCTTCGGTGGTACTCCGATCAAGACGGGGCAATCCATCGGGAAAATTGAGGCGAACCCTGCCGAGACGGGGAAGAGCGACGAGCATCCGATGGTCGGATCTGGGCGGTCACCAGCCGCGTTGCCCGGCGAGTTCGATCAGCTGTGGAACTCTCTGAACAGTCTGCCGGGCCAGTTGGACGCTGTAGCCCGGTCCATTGTCCGCACGGTGCAGGCGGTCCGGGCTAGCGGCTCCCGCTACCGGGAAGTCGGTCCGGATCTGGCGCCGTCGCCGTTCCAAGCACCTCTGACATCGGTGAATGGGGCGATCTCCTCCCACCGTCGGGTGGCCTTCGCTGACCTGTCACTGGTTGATTTGCGCACGGTGTCCCAGGTTTTCGGGGGCACGACCAACGACGTAGTCCTGGCCGTCACCGCCGGAGGGCTCCGAACGCTATTCGCCCGCCGGGGCGAAGAGCCTGACACGTCACTCGTCGCCCTGGTGCCGGTATCGGTCCGCACCGAGGCCGAACAGGGGGCGCTCGGCAATCGCGTGTCGGGGCTGTTGGTTTCCCTGGCCACCGGGGTGGTCGACCCGGTGGCCCGCTTGGGTCACATCAGCGGCGGTATGCGGTTGGCCAAGGAGCGCAATCGGGCGGTGGGACCGGAGTTGATGGCTTCGTGGGCCGAAGCCGCCTTTCCGGCGGTGGCCACCCGACTGTCGCGCCTAGTGACCAACCTGCGACTTTTCGACCACGTGGCGCCGCCGTTCAATCTGATCGTTTCGAACGTACCCGGCCCCGATTTCCCGTTGTACCTGGCTGGCGCCCGTATGGTGTCGATGCACCCCCTGGGGCCGATCGTGGAAGGCGTCGGGCTCAACGTAACGGTCTTCTCGTATCTGGATACCGTCCATGTGGGGATTCAGGGCTGCTGGGACCTGGTGCCCGACATGGCTGTGCTGGCCTCGGGAATGGAGGAGGCGTTGGCCGAGCTGGTGGCCGAGGCCGGCCGCATGGACCGACCGGTGCCCTGGTGGCATGCCGAGCTGCTGGCCTGAATCTCTTCAGCCGTCGCCCGGGGTCCAGTCGGCCCGATCCATCCTCCAGACCAGCCACCGACCAGACTGACCAGGAGCGTCGACCGGCTGGTCGACTTCGCCCTGG
The DNA here is from genome assembly GCA_043784065.1 of Acidimicrobiaceae bacterium. Taxonomy (GTDB): domain Bacteria; phylum Actinomycetota; class Acidimicrobiia; order Acidimicrobiales; family RAAP-2; genus Bog-756. The sequence continues at coordinate 693 of JAYVYR010000251.1, read as the reverse complement.
AGCCTGAAGCCCAGCTTCGGCGGGATTGCCGCACTCCGTGCATTGAGCGAGTCCATCCGGATCTCGACCGTGGTGATGTCGGAGAGGAAAGTGAACGCGGCTGTGGTGAGGGCTTGGGTGGCGAACGTGGCCAGACCTTGACGGGTGGAGTCGGTGCGGATCCAGTAGCCGATCTCCACGGTGTCCGGAGGACCCCGGTAGTGGAGCCCCGTGGCGCCGAGTATTCGGGCGGAGCCTGGTCCGGCCACGACGAACTGCCACTCCTTGTCGACGTCGAAGTTGCTGTCTCCTGTTGACAGCACGTCGATCATGGCCGGAACGGTCGGGGGTGCCTGGGCCCAAGGCATCCATGGGAGCAGTTCGGGCAAACTTGAAGCCACGGCATCGGTGAGCGCTTCGGCCTGCGAGGCGCGCCAGCGTCGGAGCTCCACGGGCCCGGCGGGCAGCAGGTCAGGGAGGAACGCCACGAGGGCAGGATGGTACACGGGAAAGGGCTCTGGAACTCAGGATCTTCTGACCAACTGCTAGGGTAAGGCTCTTACGCGGACGTGGCTCAGCTGGTAGAGCACAACCTTGCCAAGGTTGGGGTCGCGGGTTCGAGTCCCGTTTCCCGCTCTTTATGTTTTTAGAAGACAGTGACAGTTCGGCAGTGAGATGACAGATGGTACGCGGCACCGCTCGGCGAAGTTCCCA
>JAYVYR010000250.1:0-9402 GCA_043784065.1 Acidimicrobiaceae bacterium | reverse complement strand
CGCTCGCCACCCTGCATCGACGGGTCGAGCCGCCCGCCACGGTCCTGGTCCGTTGGGAAGGCGGCGAGGTGAAGGCCGAGGCCCGCCCGCTACCCCTCCTTCCTGCCTGACATTCCTGGTGGGCGCCCTGGACGCGCTACGTTGCCCCGCAGGCTGGTTGCATCCGGTGAAGATCCGGGAGGACGCGGCCGGGACACGGGGAGATGACATGACGACCGATACGCCGAATGGTGGCCGCCCGGACGGCAACGTGGAGATGGACACAGAGCGCATCACGACCTCGACCCGGGACCCGGGCGCGATGCGCTCCCAGTTCGAAGGGTGGCTGCAGGCGAGGCTGCCCCAAGGGAGTAGTGCCCGCGTGCTCGAACTGACCAGCCCGGAGAGCAACGGGATGTCCTCGGAAACACTGCTGGTCGACGTGGCCTGGAGTGAGTACGGAGCCGAGGTGACGCGCCGACTGGTGGCCAGAGTGGAACCCCCCGCCACCGACTATCCGGTATTCACCACCTACGACCTGGACATGCAGTTCCGGGTGATGCGTCTGGTGTCCGCCCACACCGAGGTGCCCATCCCCGAAACCCACTGGTACGAGCCGAATCCGTCGGTACTGGGCGGTGCCTTCTTCGTCATGGACCGGGTCGACGGCATGGTGCCGCCCGACGTGCTCCCGTACACGTTCGGTGACAATTGGGTCTTTGACGGTACGGAGAATGATCGGCAGTCGATCCAGGAGTCGGCCATTCACGCCATGGCCGGCATCCACTCGATCACTCCCGACGATCACGACCTCAGTTTTCTGCAGCTCGACCAGCCCGGACAGTCTTCACTCGAGCGCAATCTCAACCACTGGAAGGACTATCTGGAGTGGGTCGTGGGTGACAGCCGTTCCCCGCTCCTGGACGATTGCTTCGCCTGGCTGACCGAACATCTGCCGACCGACTGCAGCCCGGACGCCCTGTCGTGGGGCGACGGCCGAATTGGCAACATGATGTTCCGCGACAACAAGGTGGTGGCCGTCCTCGATTGGGAGATGGCGGCGGTAGCACCACCCGAGGTCGATCTCGGGTGGATGTGCTATCTCCACCTGTTCTTCCAGGACCTGGCTGTCCAGTTGGGTGCGGCCGGCTTACCCGATATGTTCCGACCGGTCGATGTCCGGGCCTCGTACGCCAGGGATGCCGGGCATGACACGGGAGACCTGAAGTGGCACATCGCCTATGCGGCTATACGCCACGGAGTCATCATGCGCCGGGTGACCGAGCGCTCGATCCACTTCGGGGAGGCCACCGCTCCGGACGATATCGATGGTCTCATCATCCACCGGGACACCCTTGCCGGCATGCTCGACGGGTCCTACTGGGAGGGTGTCGCCCTATGACGGTGCGGTGTCGTCCCGTCGATGGAGAGCAACCTTCAACTCATGATCGAGGGTAGATGTCTACTTGAAGTTGAGTGATGCCACCTGAATAGTGGCAACTCAGATCTACGAGGTAATCGTCGGGCCTCGGGCAGCGTCCAGTGCATCGCTTTCGGTCAGACGGGGTGGCAGGAGGTCGACGACCATGCGGGTGCCCGATGTCCGGCCCAGTCCGATCGGCGACTCGGCATGCACTCGCGCACCCATGGCGGCCGCTAACTCGGCCACGATAGCCAGTCCCAACCCGGACCCCCTGCGTCGCCCTGCATCGCGGTCCGTCGTGAAATGGCGCTCGAATACCCGGGTCAGCCGGTCGGAGGGGATTCCCGGCCCGTCATCGTCGACCCACAGTACGGTCCCACCGGGACCGCCGGTCAGGCCGACCACGACCTGACTGGAAGCGAATGACGAGGCATTCTCGATCAGATTGGCCAGGATCTGTCCGAGCCTGTCGCTGTCCGACGACACCAGGCAGGGCTGGTCCGCACCCGGGGCCGACGAGAGTGTGATGCCCAGTTCTGCCGCCCGGGGTTGGAAGCCGTCGACGACTTGGCTCACCACTTGTGCGGCGTCCACGGTGCGGAGCTCGAATGTGAACCGGTCGGCATCGAGCCGGGCAAGATCCAAGAGATCCTGGACCAGGCGTTCGAGTCGACGGGCCTCGCTGCTGATGACGGCGGCGGCAGCATGAGGGTCGTCGGTGGCGCCGTCGAGTACAGCATCGGCATAGCCGCGGATCGAGGTCAGTGGAGTCCGGAACTCGTGGGAGACGGACAGGAGGAACTGCCGCTCCTGATCGCGTGCCCGGGCCAGATTGGCACCCATCGAATTGATCGACTCGGCCAACTGGGCAAACTCGGGGTCTTCCCGAGATCCGACGGCCACCTTGGCATCGAGGTCACCCGAGGCGATCCGACGGGTGGTGGCGACGGCGGCAACCACCGGCCGGGTGAACCGTCGGGCCAGGGCGGCGGCTACCAGCGCGGCCGCCAGCGCGGCGCCGAGGCCAATGAGGCCGAAATAGCGGATCCCGTTTACCGGGTTGCGCCCTCTGCGGGTCACCACCAGTACCGGGGTGCCGTTGGTGGTGGCCTGGAGCGGTGTGGACACTGCTGAATAGGCCAGCAGCGCGCCGGTATGGCCGGTGACCTGCTTCCCGGCCAGGAGGGCTGGGAGATTGATCTGCGCGACGGTTAGGCCGGATTCGAGGGGTGCGCTGATCGACCCATCGGGAGCGAGCAGCACGAACTGCACCGAGGTGAAGTTGCCGGCACTGGTCACGATGGCCAGATCCTTGTTGAACAATGCCCTGGTCAGTCCCGCCCGGCCGGAGAATGTTTTCGATATTGCCCTGGCCTCACCGGCCAGCTCGCGCTGGGAGGTTGCGATGGCGGCTCTACGGATGAGGACGTAGCTACTGATGCTGGTCGCCGTCACGGTCATGACGACGAGGGCAATGATGGCCACCGTCAAGCGCCGTCTCATGGACCGGCCGACCGGGGCGCCATGGTCATCCGAGCCGGTAGCCGACGCCCCAAACAGTGGCGAGCGGCAGTTCGGAACCGAGTTTCTTGCGGAGTTGGCGGACATGGACGTCGACTGTCCGCTCGTCGCCGAACCAACCCGGCCCCCAGACGCCATCGAGCAGCTGTTGGCGCGACAGTGCAAGGCCCTGGTTGTCGAGCAGGAACGCCAGAAGGTCGAACTCACGTGTGGCCAACGGGACCACCTTTCCACCCAGGCTCGCCTCGCGGCGGCCTGTGTCGACGACCACGGTACCGAACTCGACCACCGAGAACCCGTGCCCGGCGGCGGGCATGGAGGTGCGGCGCAGGATGGCATGGACCCGTGCCACCAACTCGCGGGCGCTGAAGGGCTTGGTCACATAGTCATCGGCGCCAAGTTCCAGGCCGAGAATCCGGTCGACCTCGTCGTCGCGTGCACTCAGGATGAGCACAGGCACCGGTGGCGTTGCGGCCACCAGATGCTTGCAGATATCGAGTCCGTCCTTCTGACCAGGAAGACCGATGTCGACGATGACCAGGCTGGGAGACTCGCGGTCGACGGCGGCCAGACCTCGCTCGGCATCGTCGGCCTGCACAACGCGGAAGCCGTCACGGCGCAGATACATGGCCACCAGGTCGCTGATGTGATGGTCATCTTCGATCACGACCACTCTGACTTCGCCGTTCGCCATGGGACCAGCCTGCCACCGACCGCGCCGGCGGCGAGGCCACCATGAGGAACGTGTGATGGATCGGTTGATGTCCACCATCTGTGCACCAGTGAGAAATCACCGGAGAGCCCGCCGATCCCGTGTCCCTCGCCAGTAGGCTGGCCAGGTCATGATGGCTTATCTCGACTCGATACTCGTCGCGCACAGAGCGGCAGCTGCGGCCGACGAGCGCGACGTCGCTCAGGTGACCGAGGCGGCGCTGGAGCACCTTGCCGCACAGTGCACCTCGACCGGGTCCACCACGCCGCGGGATTTTGTGGGCGCAATCCAGGCCGGACATGGCGCCCGTGGGATGGCAGTAATCTCGGAGATCAAGCGTCGGTCACCATCCAAAGGCGATCTCGACCTGTTGCTCGACCCAGCCACTGTCGCCTGCGACTACGAGTCGGGCGGGGCATCGTGCCTGTCGGTTCTCACTGACGAAGCGTTCTTCGGGGGGAACCGAGCCGACCTGGAGACCGCACGGTCGACCTGTTCGTTGCCCGTGCTCCGCAAGGACTTCACCGTCGGCCCGCTCGACGTGTGCGATGCCCGGCTCATGGGTGCCGACGCCGTGTTGTTGATCGTGGCCGCTCTGGACGACGACGAATTGGACGAACTCCTGGTTCTGGCCGGCAGACTCGGCCTCGCCCCGTTGGTGGAGGTCCACGACGAACTGGAGCTCGATCGGGCCTTGGCAGTCGGTGCGCGATTCATCGGCGTCAACCAGCGAGACCTGCGGACGTTCGAGGTGGACCGGGACCGGGCCTTGCGGATGGGAGAGCAGATGCCTGAGGGTGTGGTGACCGTGGCCGAATCGGGTATCCGGGACTATTCCGATGTCGAGCGCCTGGCGACAGCCGGCTATATGGCGGTCCTGGTGGGGGAGACCCTGGTCCGGTCGAAGGACCGGTCGGCGGCCGTCGACGGACTGCTCGGTGCCCGGGCGTGACCGTCAGACCGGCCGGACCTCAGGAGCTCTTCGTCAAGATCTGCGGTGTGACCTCCGAGTCCGATGCTTTGCTGTCTGTGGGCATGGGCGCATCGGCAGTGGGATTCATCTTCGCTCCGTCACCCCGCCAGATGGCCCCTGCAGCCGTGGCCGACATCGTTAAACGCCTCCCACGCGAAACCGTCACAGTCGGCGTCTTTCGGGACGAATCTCCCCGAAGGGTGGTCGAGATCGCGGGACAGATCGGTCTTCGCGCCGTGCAGCTGCATGGTTTCGAATCAGCTGAAGGCACCCGCTGGGTAGCCGATCGGGTGAACTGGACCATCAAGGCGTTTCCAGCTGGGCATCGCAATATCGAACGCTTCGGCGAGTACGGTGCGCAGACCCTTCTGGTGGACGGACCGAACCCTGGTTCGGGCGAGTTGTTCGATTGGCGTTTGGCCGAAGGCGTGGTTGACCCGAACCGCTTGATGATCTCAGGCGGTCTCGGCCCCCGCAATGTGGCTGGCGCTGTCGCTCACCTGCACCCTTGGGGGGTCGATGTGTCCAGCGGCGTGGAATCTTCGCCAGGGGTGAAGGATCCTGGAAAGATCCGCGACTTCGTCTTGGCTGCACGCCACGCGGGCCAGATGGAGGCGGCCGAGCATCCGGACGCCATCGATGACTGCGGTCCTGGCCTCGCGCCCCGCAACGCCACTGACCTTTTCGATTGGCAGGACGACGAGTGACAACTCCGTCGACTGCGTAGGCCAACATCTTCAAGGCTCCGAACACCAGGAACTGATAGTTCACCTCCGAACAGCGAGCAGCAGACAATGACCAAAGCAACGACCACCGACAGGATCATCATGGGCGATCCGGGCCCGACCGGACGGTTCGGTGACTTCGGGGGGCGCTACGTCCCCGAATCACTCGTTCCGGCCTGCATCGAGCTCGAGGCGGCCTTTCGTGATGCCTGGGTCGATCAGGCGTTCCGCTCCGAGCTAGATGACATCCTGCACAATTACGGTGGCCGGCCCACCCCGGTCACCGAGTGCGGTCGCCTGTCGAAACAACTGGGCATCCGTTTGTTGCTCAAGCGCGAGGATCTGGCCCATACGGGGTCGCACAAGCTCAATAACGTCATCGGTCAGGGTCTGTTGGCCCGCCGGATGGGCAAGCGGAAGCTCATCGCCGAAACGGGTGCCGGACAGCACGGAGTGGCTACGGCCACTGCGGCCGCCCTGTTCGGCATGGAGTGCATTGTCTACATGGGTGAGATCGACATCCTGCGTCAGGAACTCAACGTGTTCCGCATGGAGCTATTGGGCGCCACGGTAGTTCCAGTCACCAGTGGCAGTCGCACGCTGAAGGATGCCGTAAACGAGGCCCTTCGGGCCTGGGTAGCGGCCGTTGACGACACCCATTACTGCCTCGGTTCGGTGATGGGCCCTCATCCCTATCCGTGGATGGTTCGGGAGTTCCAGCGGGTGATAGGCGACGAGGCACGCGACCAGTGCCGGCAGCTGCTCGACGGATCGGACCCTGACCTCGTGGTGGCCTGTGCCGGGGGCGGTTCCAATGCCGCAGGCATCTTCGCGGGGTTCGCCGATATCACGTCCTCAGACCTGGTGGCAGTCGAAGCCGCCGGGGGAGCGGCGATCACTACCGGAATTCCCGGAGTCCTCCACGGCATGCGTAGCGCTCTGATCCAAGATGAGGCCGGTCAGATCCTGGAGGCCACGTCGATCTCGGCCGGACTCGACTATCCGGGCATTGGCCCGGAGCACGCCCACTTGGCCGAGCTCGGCCGGGCCCGTTACGTCGCCGCCGGGGACGAGGCGGTGCTCGAGGCGTTCCAACTGCTGGCCCGCACCGAGGGGATCCTGCCTGCACTCGAGTCGGCCCATGCCCTCGCCTGGGTAGCAGATGCGTCTCGACGAGGTGAAATTGCCGCAGGTTCCACCGTGCTCATCAACCTTTCCGGTCGGGGTGACAAGGACGTCGCTCAGGTACGCGACATCCTGCGTGGGCGGGCATGAGCGCGTCTGCGACTTCGACCTACGCTCCAGGCTCGCTCGAGGCAGCCCTCCGGGCGCGTCGCGATGCCGGTCACAAGCTGTTGGTGCCGTACATCACGGGCGGGCTCGACGACGAATGGCTGGTAGTACTCGAGGCGCTGGCCGGCGCTGGTGCCGACGCCATCGAAGTAGGAATCCCCTTTTCCGACCCGATGATCGACGGCGCCGTCATTCAAGACTCATCGCTCCGTGCCCTCCGCCGGGGCGCAACGCCCGAGGGCGTACTCGCCGATCTCAGCCGAGTCGACGTTGGTGTACCACTCGTGGTGATGACCTATTACAACCTCGTCTACCGGGCGGGCCACACCCGCATCGCCGGCGATATGCACGGTTCTGGTGTGTCAGGGGTCATTATTCCCGACCTACCGCTCGAGGAAGTCGCCGATTGGGCTGCGGCGGCCGATGCCGAGGATGTGGCCACCGTCCTACTGGTGGCACCGTCCACCCCGGACCACCGCATTGCCGCTATCTGCGAGCGGTCCCGGGGCTTCGTCTATGCGGTGGGGCGGATGGGCGTTACTGGTGAGCAGGCGGTGCTGGCCGACTCGGCCCGTCGGGTGGCTGCACGCATCCAACTCCACACCGATCTACCGGTTTGCGTCGGAATCGGCGTGTCGACGCCGGATCAGGCCAGGACGGTCTGCGAAGTGGCCGATGGCGTGATCGTCGGCTCGGCGCTGGTCCGCCGCCTGTTGGAGGGCGGGGGATCCGATGGAGCGGCCGAGTTCGTCGGCTCGCTTCGACGCGCACTCGACGCCGGTTGACGAGACGCCGACGTCGGATCCCTGTCCTCCGCCTAAATCCGGGAGTACCGTGGTCGCCGACACTGGGAGTCGGAGAAATTTAGGAGGCGGAGTCTGTTGACAGGGGCAGCGATGACCGGTCGGTCGACCGACGAACTCTCTACCGGGTTAGGGGCGACATCGACGCCCACTTCTGCATCGTCGCCTCTCCTTGCCGGCGAACAGGCCTACCCGCCGCAGCTGCGACGAGGAACTTCGGTCCTGTGGGTGGTGCTCCTGGTCATCCTGGTCGTCACGCTCCTGGTCATCCTGGTCGTGGCCGGGGTGCGTCACTGGGTGGCACTCCACACCGGCATCCTCAATGGCGGACCAGACAAGTACTACAATTTTTGGTCCGGATTCGGTTCAGACCTGGGCGAAGCCACCCTGATCAGCGCGGTAGGCCTGGGGTTGTACACCGGGCTACGCAAGGTGAACTGCCACACCAAGGGTTGCTGGAGAATCGGGAAGCACCAACTCGCCGGAACGCCGTATGTGCTGTGCCGCCACCACCATCCTGGAGTTCCGTCTAAAGGTGCCAGCCATGAGCACATCCTCGAGCAGCACCGCCGGTTTCGGGAGTCACAGGCATCAGAAGGGCAGTGATCGGGTCGCTCCACCCGTCGGCAACGCCTCACATCCGTCCAACGGGACCAATGGCTTTCTCCCCTGGGCGTCAGGATCCTGAGTGCGGCCCGGGTTGTCGAGGAATGTGCCAGTTCCGGTCGGGCCTCAGAACCTGAGGCCCGTGAGGGTCGACAAGCCGGCAACATCACCGACTGATACGCCCACCTCCGGAAGGCTACCGAGATAGGCAGCGTTAAATCCGAAGATTCCCCCGTCGGCGGCAACCAGCCAGTAGCCGGCACCCGTGCTGGTAGCGACCATCCCGACGATGGGCCGATTGAGCGTGTGACTGCCTATCGACCCCTGGAAGGCGGCATCGCCAGAGGCGAAGATCCCGCCGTCGGAGGCCACCATCCAATAGCCACCGCCATGGATCGTCTGGGCCATGCCGACCACCGGTTGATTGAGCGTGTTGATCGACAGATCGCCAAGGTAGCTGAGGTAGGAGTCATTGCCGAAGCCGGTGATCGCTCCGTTCGACTCGCAGGAGTAGTACCCCTGAAAGGGCGTCGTCGGGACTGCGATGTACGCCAAAGCGCCATAGAGGGACAGGTAGGGACCCGATCCTGCCGTGCAGGTGAACTGCACTGCAGCGCTGGTCACCTGATTGCCGACGGTGGTGAGTTGGTCGATCACGGCCGTCGCCGTGTCTCCGTTCATCTGACTACCGCAGTTGTTGAGATTGGTCACGGTCACGCTGCCGGTGGCGCCGGAACCGTACGTGGTACCTGCGGTGAGGGGCACACCGGTGAATCCCGTAAAGACGCTGACGGTCCTTGGTGGACCGGGAGCCCACCCCGGAAACGATGGCGCCGCCAGCTGGATGAAGAGATCGCTGGTAGTGGCGGCGAAGGTCGGAATCGCTACGGTTCCGGGTGTCATTGTGGTGACGCCCGCCGTGTCGACCACCTCGAGGTAGCCGGTCGACATGGGTCCCACGGGGTTGGCGATATGTCCGTGAGTCGCGACGATCCGCACTCCGCTACGGGAGTGCACCCGTGGGTCGGGAGCCCCGCCGCGCCAGCCGGCGCACCGGCGAGAAAGAGCTCACCAAGCACGGTCAGGAGTGAGGCGAACCGGGCCAGGGGATTCTTGCGCAGTGACGAACTGTAGCAATTCTCGATTCGGGGAACGGGCCCTGAACGGCAACCGGCGTTGCCCCAATTGTCACCCGTCAACCGGTACGTCAGTCAGTTGCCGGACGGATGATCCGATAGACGGTCCTCAACAATGGAATGCGCCGCTTGGGGCGTTCGTGAGCCTCGAGGCGCTTGGCGATCAGTTCGCGTCGCTCCTGAAGGTCGCGGAAAGTGATGGCGTCGGTCTCGTCGGTGAAGCCCATGGCA
>JAYVYR010000249.1:0-2835 GCA_043784065.1 Acidimicrobiaceae bacterium | reverse complement strand
TCGGGTGGCGTGGCGAACCGTCGGATCGATCATCACCCGGGTGGTCGACGATGCCCGTGCTGCCCACGACCCTTTCGACAACCTCCGGCGCATCGGCATCGATGAGATCAGTTATCGCAAGGGCCACAAGTACCTGACGGTCGTCGTCGACCACGACACCGGACGCTTGGTGTGGGTGGCGGTGGGCCGGGACAAGGCCACCCTCGAGCAGTTCTTCGACCTCTTGGGCGAAGAACGCTCTCACCTGGTGAAACTGGTGTCCGCCGATGCAGCGGAGTGGATCGCCACGGTAGTAGCCGAGCGATGCCCGAATGCCACCTTGTGTGCCGACGCATTCCACATGGTCTCTGTGCGCCACGAGGCGCTATGTATCCGGAGGCGGGCGAGAGACCCGCCTCGCTGGGCTGTCGCAGCAGTCCGGTGAAGCTGAGGGCAGCCTGACCGAGGAGGTGCTCGGGAGGGTGGGAAGCAGCCCTGACAACGACGGAACGGGTCGGCACTGCCAGACGACCCGGGTCCGGCAAGCAAGACAGAGAGGTGTAACGAGAGTGAACCAGTGGTTGAACCCCCTCAAGTGTGGAACCAGCTCAAATCTGGTGGATATGGGCTGGGCAGCGGCGTGCGTCGACTCTATTGATGAGAAGGCGACTCCGACATCGGTTATTGACGCCGATCAGGAGGTCACGATGAAATGTCTGCGGCGTAGTCGTGACAAGGCCGCAGGGGCAAAGCTGGGCGCCGATCCTGTCAACCGGCACATGGTGAACGTGGGAACGATTCCGGGGCCGTCCCACCCCTTGTGCAGCCAGCACGAGGGCGGACAGGTCCACCGTCGACTGGTGACCCCGGGATGGGGCGGAGGGTCCGTAGTAGTCCGAGGACGGGAAAGCCGTCTACATGGCGAAGGGACCCAGCGAATCCGCAGCAGAAGTTCTGGCATGCCAGGAGGTCGCCGGTGAACACCGACGCACCATGGCCGACGCTTGAAGAAGCCGAAGCCCGGGTACTGGGGATCCAGACCAAGCTGCACCAATGGGCGACGATAAGCCCCAATCGTCAGTTCTGTGACCTGTTCAACCTCGTTGCCGATCCCGCCTTCCTCACGGTCGGATGGGCTCGGGTGCGGGGCAATCGGGGAGCACGGTCGGCCGGAGTGGATGGCGTGAAACCTCGCGACATCCTCTTCGGCAGCGACACGGTCTTGCCACTGCTGCGAGATGACCTCAAAGCAGGAAAGTTCGTGCCGCTACCCGTGCGGGAACGGATGATTCCCAAGGCGTCGGGAAAGCTCCGCCGCCTCGGCATCCCCACCGCCCGGGACCGATGTGTGCAAGCCAGCATGAAGCTGGTCCTTGAGCCGATCTTCGAGGCGGACTTCAAGCCGTGTAGCTACGGCTTCCGTCCTCGTCGTCGGCCCCACGACGCCATCGCCGAGATTCACATGTTCGCCACCCAGGGCTACACCTGGGTGCTGGAAGGTGACATCACGGCGTGCTTCGATGAGATCGACCACCCGGCCCTCATGGGCCGAGTGCGACATCGCATCGGGGACAAACGTGTCGTGGGGTTGGTGAAGGCGTTCCTGTCTTCCGGTGTCCTCTCCGAGGACGGCGTGACCAGGGACACCAAGGCCGGCACCCCTCAAGGTGGCATCCTCTCGCCGCTGCTGGCCAACGTCGCACTCTCGGTCCTCGACGAGCACTTCGCCGAAGCCTGGGAGCGGGACATGGCCACCCGAACTCAGCGGGCCACCCGTCGCAACCACGGAGAGCCGACGTATCGAATCATCAGGTATGCCGACGACTTCGTGGTCATGGTGCACGGGACTCGGGCGCACGCCGAAGGGCTGCGCACTGAGGTCGAAGCAGCACTCTCTTCGGTGGGCCTCCGGCTCAACGAGGAGAAGACGAGCGTGTGTCACATCGACGAAGGGTTCGACTTCCTCGGCTTCCGCATCCAGCGGCAGGTCAAGAGGGGGTCGAACAAGGCGTTCGTCTACACCTGGCCATCGAGGAAATCACTTTCCTCGGTCATGGCCAAGGTGAAGGCGATCACCAGACAGGGCACGAACAATCCACTCTCCGACCTCCTTCGCCAGATCAATGGCGTCCTGCGGGGTTGGGCGAACTACTTCCGACACGGCGTGTCGAAGGACACCTTTGCGTACCTGCACCAGTTCACTTGGCTGCGGGTAGTGCATTGGCTGCGCCAGAAGCATCGCCGTGCCAACTGGGGGTGGTTGCGTCGGCGCTACCTGGCAAACGCCTGGTGGCCCGAACACGATGGCGAAACACTGTTTGATTGCCGAGCAGTGTCGGTGACCCGCTACCGCTACCGCGGGGCGAGGATCCCTTCGCCATGGGTGATGATGGACGAGGCTGCATAGCCCGGAGGCATGGATTCGTGGAGAGCCGGATGCGGTGGAAGCTGCACGTCCGGTTCGGGGGACGGGCCGGGGAGACCGACCGCTGGAGACGGCGGCACGGCGCCCCGGTCCGATCCCACTGGGCAACCAGAGCACTCGATGAGGTCCGCAAGGAGATCTGGCGGATCGCCCGCACGATGGGGGCGCCCACGCTCATCGCCCGGATCAAAGGGTGTCGTTATGCATTGCTGAAGAACCCCGAGAACCTGACTGACCGACAGCAGGCCGGTCTTGCTCGGGTGGCCCAGGTGAACAAGACCCTGTACCGGGCCTACCTGCTCAAAGAGCAGTTCCGTCTGGTGTTCCAGCTGCGTGGGAAGGCAGCCATCCGTGCACTCGACGACTGGTGCGCCTGGGCGAGGCGATGTCGGATCCCCGCCTTCGTCGACCTCTACTACCGGATCTTGCGC
>JAYVYR010000248.1:0-12769 GCA_043784065.1 Acidimicrobiaceae bacterium | reverse complement strand
TAGTTCGGACATGGGAGAGTCTTCTCCCTCGTCGACGTGGTCCTCGCGTGGATCGATGGTCATCGATTGTCCTCCGTGTCCAGCCTACGAGTGCCGGGCCGGTCGTGCCGACCGGTCGGGGTCGCACGATGAAGGGAGATCGGTCGAACCCCGGAGCCGCCCTGAGGTGGGCGACAGGACCCCGCTACCCTGTCGACATGCGAGCCGTCACCATCGCCAGCGGGGCCCTGCTCTGGAACGAGCACGCCGACCCTACTCCCGGACCGGGCGACGTGGTCGTGGCCGTGGCTGCAGCCGGACTCAATGGTGCGGACCAACTCCAGCGGAAAGGCTTCTACCCGGCGCCCCCCGGATCGCCGGTGGACATTCCGGGTCTCGAGTTCAGCGGTACCGTCCTGTCTTCCGGCGAGGGCTGCCACCGGTTCGCCTCCGGCGCCCGCGTCATGGGAATCTGCGGCGGTGGTGGGCAGGCCGAGCAGGTGGTGGTGCCCGAATCAGGGTTACTTACCGTTCCCGATAGTTGCGATCTGGTGGCGGCTGGGGGATTTCCCGAAGTGTTTTCGACAGCCCAAGATGCCCTGTTCACGCAAGCCAACCTGATGGAGGGCCACACCGTCCTCATCTCGGGAGCGGCTGGGGGGGTGGGCACTGCCGCAGTCCAACTGGCGGCCGTGGCCGGCGCCCGGGTGGTGGCCTCGGTCCGCAACCCTGACCTCCATGAACAGGTCCGGTCACTCGGCGCTCATGAGGTGATCCTGCCCGACCAGGTCGGCGACTTCGGCCCCTACGACGTCTCCCTCGAACTCGTGGGTGCCCCCGGCGTGCAAGCTGTCCTGCCTCACCTCGCGCAGAAGGCCCATGTGGTCGTGATCGGTGTCGGGGCGGGGGCCAAGGCGGAGGTCAACCTGTTGGCCCTGATGGGGACCCGGGCCACGATCAGCGGCTCCACGCTCCGGTCACGGAGCGTGGAGGAAAAAGCCGAGGTGGCCTGGCTGGTCGAATCCCGGGCCGTCCACCTTCTGTCGACCGGGGCCGTCACCGTGCCGGTGTCAGCCACATTTCCCATGTCCGAGGCCACTGCCGCCTACGACCAGTTCGGTGCCGGAGGAAAACTCGGCAAGATCATCTTGGTCAACGGCTGACCGTGACCGCCTCACTCGTGCTCCGCCAGGACGGTGGCGGACTGGCCACCCTTACGCTCAACCGGCCGGACAAACTCAACGCACTGACCCCGGCCCTCTTCGTGGATCTGCGCCGCCATCTCGACGCCATCGCCGACGATGCCTCGGTCGGTTGCGTGGTGCTCCAAGGAGCCGGTCGGTCGTTCTGTGCTGGTCACGACCTCGACGCCATCGTTACCGGCGAGCACGCCCCGAGCCGTTATTTCGAACCTGAGACGGTCGACGCACTGGAGAACCTTCCCCAGCCGACCATTGCCCGCCTGCACGGTCACTGCTTCACCGGTGGCCTCGAACTAGCCCTGGCCTGCGACTTCCTTATGGCGGCCGAGTCGACCAAGCTCGGTGACACCCACGGCCAGTGGGGCCTGGCCCCCATCTGGGGCATGTCGGTGCGCTTGCCTGAACGGGTGGGGACGTCGACGGCCAAGCGCCTGATGTTCACCAGCCAACGGTTGGGCGGCATGGAGGCGGCGGCCGTCGGCCTTGTCGATCTGTGCGTGCCCGACGACGACCTCGATCAGGCGGTGGCCGATCTGGTCGAGGGAATCCTGGCCAACTCGTGGGGTACCAACCGGATCGACAAACAGCTCATCGCCGACCGGTCTGTGCGCGTCCGCTCCGATGCATTGCTGCATGAGCGGACCATGCCGTACGGGATGCCCGATGACGCCAGCGAGCGGATGCGCCAAGGCGGCCGCTGAGCCGAGTCGCCCCGGTGCCGGCTACTTGGAGACGATGACCGAGGAACCGTGCCCGAACAGACCCTGGTTGGCCGTGATGCCGATTCTGGCCCCATCGACCTGACGGCCGGTGGCCTGGCCCCGCAGCTGCCAGACGAGTTCGCACACCTGGGCGATGGCCTGGGCCGGAATAGCCTCGCCGAAGCAAGACAACCCGCCGGACGCATTGACCGGGACCCGGCCACCCAGTGTCGTGTCGCCGTCGCGGAGCAGCTTCTCGGCCTCGCCCTGCTTGCAGAGGCCGATGTCCTCGTACCAGTCGAGCTCGAGTGCGGAGGAGAGGTCGTAGACCTCAGCCAGACTGATGTCCTCGGGACCGATGCCGGCCTCCTCGTAGGCCGCCAGGGCGACCGACTCCTTGAATGTCGGACCCACCGTGGCGACGGCGGCCGACGAGTCGGTGGAGAAGTTGGGCATCTCGATGATGGTCTGTGGGAACCGGGGGGTGACCGTGGACACGGCATCGATGGTGACCAGGTCCTGGGCACCATGCCGCTTGGCGAACTCCATGGAGCAGAGCACCAGGGCAGCCCCGCCGTCCGAGGTGGCACAGATCTCGAGGAGACGCAGCGGGTCGGCGACCATGGGGGAGGCGAGCACTTCCTCGACCGTCACCTCTTTCTGATACCGGGCATACGGGTTCTCGAGTCCGTGCCTGGCATTCTTCACCTTGACGGCGGCGAAGTCGGCCTCGGTGGCCCCGAAGAGCTCCATCCGACGGCGGGCGTAGAGGGCGAAATAGGTGGGATTGGTGGCACCCATGAGGTGGAAGCGCAGCCAGTCCGGGTCGTCCTTGCGGTCGCCACCCACCGGCTTGAAGAAACCCTTGGGGGTGGTGTCGGCCCCGACGACCAGTGCCACGTCGCACAGCCCGGCCAGGATCTGTGCCCGGGCATTGCTGATGGCCTGCGCTCCTGAGGCGCAGGCGGCATAGGCCGAGGAGACCCGGGCGCCTGTCCAGCCCAAGGCCTGGGCGAACGTGGCGCCGGCAATGAAGCCGGGGTAGCCGTTGCGGATGGTGTCGGCTCCGGCCACATACTGAATGTCTGTCCAGTCGACACCGGACTCCTTCAGGGCGTCACCAGCGGCGGCCAGGCCGTACTCGACGAAGTTACGACCCCACTTGCCCCATGGGTGCATGCCGGCACCAAGAACGGCGATGCTCTTGTCGTTTGCCATGGTCAGGCCCCCTGTTCGTCGGTCGAATGTGCCGCCGTGACCGGGCGCCACTTCCAGACCATGTATTCGTGCTCGTCGTCCTCGTACAGTTTGTCGAGCACCAGCTCGACCTCGTCGCCGACACGTAGGTCGTCGATTCCTACACCGGGGACGACCTGACCCATGACCACCATCTGCTCAGCGGCCAACTCGACGGCACAGATCGAAAAGGGCACGTAGGGGTCGGCGGCCACGTAGGGCTCAGGCGGCTGATAGCCGGCATCGGTGTAGGACCAGACCTTGCCAGTGCGGCTGAGGGGGAGTTCCGTGAACTCCATTCCTTGGCAATGGGGGTTCCGGCAGAAGTAGGTCTCTTTGGGAAACGCGAAGTTGCCGCAGGCGGTGCACCTGGAGCCGAGCAGGGTGGGAGCGTGCTCGTCCATGGTGAACCAGCCCTCGATGGCGGGGACCCGGGTCTTGGTGGTCATGGCCGAATCCTAACGGAGCGTCAGAACACCAGACAGGTGAAGCCTGAGCACGCCCGCTTGACGATTACGCAGTGGCCTGCGTGATCCCCGATGTCGAGATAGCGAAGCCCGTGCTCGATGCCGTGCACGTTATGCCGGTCTGGCGCGATACACAGGTGAATGTGCCGTTGGACGTCGAGGTGCCATACGCGAGGAGACCGGTATTCACACCGGCGTTGGACAGGCATGCCTGCCCTTGGCACGTCGTGTAGGTGCCATCGGCAGCGAGCGTGACCGACTCGGCGGGATCGAAGGTCAGGCACAGCAGATTCGTGACATTGATCTCGCAACTGATGTTCTTGGTCGGTGAGTAGAACTCGCAGACTGTGGTGGACCCGGCCGACGGACAAGAAACCGACGTGATTGATTGCTTGATGGGGGAGGTGGCGGTGGAGGTGGAGGTGGAGGTGGCCACCGTCGAGGTCGTGGGCGTACCTGATGTGCTCGTGATCGTGCTCGCCGAGCTTGTCGTAAATGTGGACGACGACGTAGAGCTCCCGCAGGCCGAAAGGAAGATTGACGCCGCCGCCAGGGTCATAGCGGCCACGGAGGTAGTCCAGGGTTGTCGGGGTGTCAGGTTGGCGTTCAGATAGCGAACCATCGGGTTCTCCGTTCGTCATGCACCGTCTGGCACGACGAACTGTTGTCGGACCCATGTGCGCGGAGTGCCCGGCCGAACCTAGGCGTCGATCGTTCGACGTGGTCGCTCATCGGCGCGCTGATTGGGGGGTCATTCGTTCGGCGGGCCACCGAGTCCACCCTTGGCCCGGGACGCCTCGATTCGGGCAGCGTCCCACCCAAGGAGCTCGGCGAGGACCTCGTCGGTGTGCTGTCCGACTGTCGGCGCGTGGGTCGGGATCGGCATCTGTTCGCCGATGAACTTGATGGGTGAGCCCAGCTGCTCGGCGCCCAGCTGGTCCACCGGATACCACTCGAACCGGTGTTCGAACTGGGGGTCCTGGGCAATTGTCTTCGGAGAGTTGACCGGGGCCACCGGAAAGTTCTTCTCGATCCCATAATCGATCCACTCGGTGAATGTCCGGGTCCGGAAGATGTTGCGGAGTTCGGCCCGGAGCTCGAGGTTGCCCACCGCGTGGTCAGCGAACCTGGAGCCCGGCCACTTGTCGAACAGGTCCGTGCGATCGATGGCCTCGCAGAAGTTCTTCCAGAGGGACTGCTCCGAGGCCATGAACAGGACGTAGCGGCCGTCAGCCGCCTCGTAGACCTGGTAGCGGACACCGTGGATCATGCCGGCCGTGCCCGGTTCCCGACGTTCGTAGTTGTCCGCCTTGTTGCCAGTGACCTCGGACTCGGGGCGCTCGTAGGCCTTCCAGGTCTCGCTCCGGTACCAGTCCATGGCCGCAGCGGCGTCGGACTGGGCGATCTCGAAATAGGAGCCTTCGCCGGTCAACTTGGCCCGCAGGACGGCGGCCATGATGCCGAGTGCACCGAAGAGTGGTCCGGCGTGGATCCCCATCGAGGCATGCTCAGGGAGGTAGGAGAACCCGGCTTCATTGACCTGGGGGGTGACGATGCCGGCCCAGGTGTCGAACGCCACGCCGTGGGCGGGCAGGTCCTTGTAGGGTCCGGTCATTCCGTAACCGGAGATGGTGCAGAACACGAGGTCAGGTTTGATAGCGGCCAGGGTGTCGAAGCCGACACCCTGTCTGGCCAGGATGCCCGGCCGGCCGGCCTCGACCACAACGTCGCACGTCTTCGCCAGTTCCTTGAAGGTAGCGACGTCCTCTTCGGCCCGGAGATCCATCACGATGGACCGCTTACCCCTGTTGAGGTGGAGATGCATGAGGGATACACCCTCGACGATGGGCCATGTCATCTCTCGGATGTAGTCACCCGACGGCGGCTCCACTTTGATCACCTCGGCACCCAGGTCGATGAGCGGCATGGTGATGGCGGCGGGCCCGAGGGACGAAACCTCGAGGATGCGAATGCCGTGGAGGGGAGCGTCGGTGGGCATGGCCGCCAACTGTATCTGACGCACCGTCAAAACCGACTTCCGGCGGCTGGCCGGCCGGTGATCAGGCGCCGCGCAGCGACGTGGCGTCGAACCCGACCACCGGATCGTCGAGGGGGAGGACCATCCGGGCTCCTAGGTGGCGATGCTCGTCGGCTAGGAGGCGCACCACGGTGCCGTAGGCGGTGAAGCCCACGGCGTGGTGGGCGAAGTCCATCGGCCCCTCGGTCACCTTGACCTCGACCACCCCGGTGCCCCCGAGACCAATAGCAGCCGTCTGCATCCGCTCCATGGCCGTCTCGCGGGAGGCGTACATGGCCTCGGTGAAGTTCGTCAGCTCCACGTTCTGACCCGACTGTTTCATGGTGGCCCCCATCGACCGTCGTGGGGCATAGACGAAGCTGGCCCCCGCGGCCAGGCCCAACGGTGTCCAACCAGCGGAGTGCAGGAGGGCGAAGTCCCGACCGGAGAGGTCGGACACGAAGACCGGGTCAGCACCGATCCCACTGCTCCCGACGGGCCGCACGGCGGTGCCGACGAGTGCGACGTCGATGTGGTGGCGCTTGACGGCCCACTCGACGTGGACACCCACCACTCCGTGGCCGCCGGCGTGGGTGCACGCCTGGTGGAGGCGATGGACGGCACCGGCAAAGGACCGGGCGTAGGCTGCCGACGCGTAGTCGATCTCTCCCTTGCCCCAGTTCCACACACCCACCGGGATCGAGTGCATCGACATGCCGCTGACCAGCTCGACCGGCTCCCATCCGATGGAGTGGAGAACGAGCTCCTCATCGATCGAGAGGTCCGACGTCGTCCGGCCGGCAGCTGCCTCCGGTTGCCCGGCCAGTGCCGCCGTCGCGGCTCGCATGTCGGCCCGGGGGTCGGAGGTGTCCGCACCGGGGTCAGCGTTCAGAGGCTCGGGCCCGTTCACAGCAGGCGCACCGTGGGTCGGGGAGCGGGCATCGGATCGAAGTCCTTGAACCGACGGACTCGGTTGCCCCGCAGGATGCATTCGATGGCGGCGTCCCCCTCGCCCAGGTCGCGATGGGTGGTGGTCAATGACGCCCCGTGGAGCGAGTCGGGGCCCAGCTGGCTCCGGATCCGCTCGGTGGCGATGCGTCGAGCCACGGTGTGGGCCGTGACCGTCTGGAGGATCTCGTCTCCGGGGGTGCCGGCGCGATACATCGAGTTGGTCCCCTCGGTTAGGTACTGGGTGACGCAGTTGGCCCACATCCCGACCGAGGCGACCGTCGCCGCGATCGACACCGGCGCGAAGCCGGCTTCGACCAGTTTGGCCAGGCGCTGGCCGGCCAGATAGGTGGTCCACGGCCGGCCGTCGGCCGGGGCCGGCCCATCGACCACACGGACGGCGGTGCCCTGGACCCGGAACTCGACGACGCCCATGTCGGCCAGGGGGGCGGACGTGTCGACCACACCGACGATCCCGTGGGCTCCAACCGAAGCCGCCTCGTCGAGCATGCGGTCGTACGCGGTGGTGAACCCAGACGCCCAGGCGTCCTCCAGCCAGGACTGTTCGTAGTTCTGCCCCCACGACCGGTGCTCTTGGGAGACGAAGCCGTGCGGACAGTTAAACGTTTCGGCATAGCCGCGCACGCCGCCCCATTGGTAGCCGAATCCGCCCCCGATCGAGGACATCCCGTACCACTGCCACTGCATGACGCAGTAGCCCTGGGTGAAGCCGACCGGCTCGAGACCCATCTGCAGGCATGCGGCGAAGTCGGGGACGGTCAGGCCGGAGGTGAAGGCTCCATCGGCGAAGCGGCGGACGGCGGCCTCGGGCAGGTCACCAGGAGGTTCTGCGGGGACGGTCATCAGTTATCGAGGGAGATGATGGTGGTCGGTTTGGGCAGCGTGACCTCGTCGGACGTCTTGACCACGGCGGTGCCGAGGGAGAGGAACTCGATGGTGTGGCTACCCCACTGGTGGGACTTCTCCTCGAGCCGGACCCCGACGATGCCCGAGGCGCCGAGTTCGTTGGCCTCGTCCTGCATCCGGGTCATCGCCAGCTCACGAGCCTCGTAGAGGGCCTGGGTGAAATTGGGCAGCTCCACGTTCTGGCCGGCTGAGCCGAGGGTGGCCCCGAGGCCGCGGTGGGCGATGTGGTAGACGCATGTGCCCATCACCAGGCCCTGGGGGATGTGCCCGGTCTGCATGAGGGTCCAGAAGTCCTGGCCGGACAGGTCCGAGGTGAAGGGCTTGCCCAGCTTGTTGCGGTGGGAGACGCCGCTCTCAGCTTTGACGGCGGTGCCCACGGCGATGAACTCGGCGGCGTCCTTGCCCCACTCGTAGTAGTTGACGTCGAGGCGGACCCCGACGACACCGTCGGCCCCCAGCTCGAGGGCCTCCTCCTCCATCCGGGTCATGGCCAGCTCGCGAGCGTTGTACATCGCCTCGGTCAGTTTGGTCAGTTCCTGGCTCTGGCCCCACTTCCGGGTCTGGATTCCGGTGTGATAGATCGACGAACCCATCACGAAGCCGACCGGGTGGAAGCCGACCTCTTTGATCAGGAGGAACTCGTTGACTGACAGGTCCGAGGTGAACAGGCCGTGCTCGAGCTCGGCCAGGCGCTTGGACGCCCCCTCGGGCAGGTCCTGGGGCACTTCTGTGGGCGTGTCGCTCATGCGTTGCCTCCGATGACGATGTTCTCGAGTGCCTGGCGCACGGCCTGGCTGTGGTCCGCTTCGGACTTGAGGACGGCGATCAGGCGGTTCAACCAGGCATCCATGTCAACCTTCTCACTGCGGATGCGGATGCCGCCCGAGGAGTGGCCGATGGTGCAGCGGAGTGCGGAACCGTCGACGACGGCATCGAACTGGTCGTCCTCCATGGTGATGGTGATTGCCTTGATCTTCTCGGACTTCCGGAACCGCCCGCCCGAACGTTCGACCTGGAGTCGGGGCCCGAGGGCGTCGGACAGCTGGTCGACCAGGACCTTGACCAAGATGCGGACGTCCGCGCTGTCCGCCCGCAGCTGTGCTGCAGCCAACTCCAGATCAAACGACTCGCTCATGTCAGTCACTCTTCGTACCCTATCGGTGGGTCGGTCCCGCCCGTCAGTCGGGTAACGAGTACCTGGGCGCAGCGGAGCTCGAAGGAACTGTGTGTCCGGGGTCGGGTAGAGTATTTCGACTGATGTGCTCGTCGGCCGCCCCGGAGGGCAGCTGTCGAGGCAGAGGACATGTCGGTGACCAGCGCTCGTAGCTCAACGGATTAGAGCATCTGACTACGGATCAGAAGGTTGCAGGTTCGATTCCTGCCGAGCGCACCATAAAAGTCCAGGTCAAAGTGCATTTAGCCGAAATGCAATTTGGCCGTGACACCCCCGTGAGAAACTCCTGAGAAACAAAAGTCTCTCAGAGACGATCTCAAGGAGGTGCTCCGATGCCGAAGCGACCCGAAGGCGTCTACTCCGACGGACGGGGTGGGTGGTACGTCAAGGTGTTCATCGGACGGGATCCGATCTCGGGCCGAGTGGAACAGATCACTCGACGAGGATTCAGCTCAGCTGGTGAAGCGGGTAAGGCTCGCCGAGAGCTGCTTGCGAAAGTGGACCGCCAAGAGCTTCGACCTGTTGCCGGCGGCTTGACGGTCAACGATCTACTCGACCTCTACCTCGATGGGCTTGACGCCGACGGGCGCCTCTCCGAAAAGACCCGCTACGACTACCGTCACTCCGCTGACGACTATGTCCGACCCCATCTGGGCAAAAAGCGGGTTCGGGACGTCACGCCGGAGGTCATCCTGGCCTGGCAGCGAAAGCTGAGCAAGGAAGGCGGCACCAAACGGAAGGTCGGGGAAGACGGCAAGGCCCTGCCGGGCAAGGGACTTTCACCGAACACGGTGAGGCTGGCCCGATCGCCACTTGCGGGCGCATTCAAACTGGCCATCACCTCGGGAATTGTCGCCGTCAATCCCATCACCCAGGTGCCCAGGCCCCGCCCGGCTCGGTCCATCCCCAAACATTGGAGCCCGGAGCAAGCGAGGGAGTTTCTGGCACTTATGGAGGGCGACCGCACCTGGCCGGTGTGGGCATTCCTTCTCGGTTCAGGTTTGCGCATCGGTGAACTGGTCTGGTTGCGTTGGCCCAACGTGGACCTCGACCAACGCCATGTTCGGGTGGTCGATTTCGCTTCGACGCTTGGCCACGATCTCCTGCCTTCGATGGGCAAGAGTCGTGATGCCGTTCGCACGATCGATCTCGACGACGGGCTAGTCCACGTGCTTCGACTCCAAAGCTCCACGCAGGCTGAGGAAGCGCTTGCCGCAGCAGGATACGAAGAGAGTGAGTACGTCTTCACGAAGGTTGACGGAGGGCACTATCACCCCCAGCGACTCTCCTACCTGCTCGGTGTCTACTCCAAGGAACTTGGCCTTCCTCGACTGACGGCTCACGGGCTACGCCACACTTGTGCGACGCTCATGCTGGCCAGCGGCGTGCCGGCAAAGGTCGCAGCAGAACGACTCGGTCACGCCGATGCCACCTTGTTCACCAACCTCTACAGCCATGTCACCCCGACGATGCAGCGGGATGCGGCGGATCGAATCGGAGAGGCACTGTTCGGAAGCCCGGAAACGGCGACATCGTGAGTCGATCTTCCGGTCCGGTGCCGTATTCGCCCCGGGCCCTCCGCCTGCGCTGAACGAGGTGTAGTTCCCAGGACGTACGGCGAGGCTGATTCCGCGAAACGCATTGTCAAGGCGTGGGGGCCGGCCGGACGACAGTGAGTAGGTACTTCCCTGCATCCGGGTCCTTGGTCGTTTCGGCCAAGAGCTGGTCATTCAACTCCCGCATCGGCGTGTTGTACCTGTGGACCTGCGAGTAGACGGGCCCGACGTACCCGGTTGCGACGAGCTCGGCAAGTGCGGCCCGCTTGAGCGAGATGCCAATGTGCTCCCGCCTGCGATCTCGGACCACGCCGATCGTGAAGATTGACCGTGTCATCTGGTGTTGAGGATCGATGCCGAAAACGATCGCGCCCACGATGCGTCCATCATCCACAGCGACGACAATCTGGGCCTTGTCATCTGGCGACCTGATGTCGTCGGGTGCCTTGCGAATCACGAGCTCGGCTTCGCGCGTCCATGGCCGGCGGGGGTCGGCGCACTTGAAGGAGGTGACAGTCGCGTAGTCGCTGTCTCGGTAGAGACGAATCTCTACTCCCGCCGGGGCCGGCACCCTTGACTGAGGTTTTACCGACTAGGACGAAGCGAAAGACTAATGGCGACAGGCTTCACGGACGCGGCGAGACGATCCATAGCGTCCAACCGTTCCTTCGAGTAGGTGCCCATAGTGAGGCCCTTGCCCTTCTTCGATGCCATCCCAGCTCCTTCGTCCAAGGAACGCTGACCACTCCGCTTTCCAGGTTCCGTGCCATTCCGCTTGACACGCTGTGAGTATGACTGACCAGGACCGGTAAGACAAGTCTCGTCGGCGAAGATCGCAGTGCGTTGTCCCTAGTGAGGGCGTCACATGTTCCAACTATCGACCCTGTCGGGCTTGGCCTTGAATCGGTTCACGGGTCTGCCACCTGGGAGAACGACCGTCGTTATTCCAGGAGTGCCGACGGCGACTGGTCGGGGCCTGCAGCGACCCTAAGCCTGGATCCACCGACCCATGATCTGGTGGGTCGTCGAACCGAGTGACCGACACCGGGGGACGCGATGAATGTTCGAGCGGTTTCGGACGCGCTTCTTCAGCGGTCTGCGGGACGCGTGCCATCAAGAGTTTGTGATTCTCACGAGTTGTCAGTGCCGTCCTTCGGTCGTCTGCGGTGCACCTGCCGCGGGCGGGGCGATTACAACGGGATGGGCGGAAGGGCACGCAGGAGTTCGAGGCCCCGTTCGAACTTCTTGGCCCACGGCCACTCGAGCGGAGCCCGCAGTGTGGGCGTGCCGGAGATGTTGATCAGTCGTGCCGGCACCGACAAGTAGCGCGTGCGCACGGTGCGGGCCACGACGAGGTGGTCTTTCGGAGTGATCTCGCCGAGCACGGCGGTCCAGCGGATGAGATTGTGGGCCAGGGCGGCACACACGAGCCAGGCGGCATTCGCGTTGAAGTTGCCCGAAGGAACGTGCTCCATGCCCGCTCCCTCTTTGAGGTCCTTGATGGCCAACTCGACTGTGGCGTGGGCTCGATGGAAGGCATCCACCTCGACCGCACTTCCTTCCTGGTCGGTCAGGAAGGCGAAGTGGCGCCACTCGGGCCACAGGGTTGCCTGGCGACCAATCAGCCGGGTCCGGCGCACCACGAGTCGGCGTCCCTTGTAGACGCACTCGGCCACTTCAGCCACGCCATCGCATGTGTAGTCGATGGGCGTCCATGCTCCCTCGTCGATGGCCGAGACCGCTGTGACCACGGACTTCACCATGCGGACCCCCATCGTGTAGCCGACACCGAGGCGAGCGAGGGTGGCGATGGTGGTATTCGACCAGAACCCCGAGTCGAAGCGCATGACCAGCTCACCGGCGGCTCCACCACGACGGAGCCGGGCCACCAGCTCTTCGATGAACCGCTTGGTCCCCCGCTGGGTGTTGGCCGACCCTCTGCGCATCCGGATATGCAGCAACTCACCGGTGCCGGCCCGGGTGGCGAGGAGGGGGTGGTAGCCGAGCTCTTTCGTGTAGCCATACCCGGCGCCGTGCTTGGTCTTGCCACACACCGCACAGATGGTGGAGTCCAAGTCCACCACCAGCCGATCGTCGCCCGGACCGGCACCCGACGACCATGCTCGGCGCAGTGCTTCAGCGAACACCGCGTCGAGTTGGCGGACGTGGCCAAAGGTGAACGCTCGCAGGAACGTGCCCAACGTGGATGGTGCCATCACCCGATGCGGGAGGACAGCCTGGGTGGCACCAGATCGCAACACGTCGGCGTGATCGATGTGGCTGCCACCCGCCACCATGGCGTGCACCAATGTGAGGACCTTGCGTCCGGGAAGCGCCCCACCGACACGACCCGACAGGTCGACCATCTCGTTGATCAGAGCTTCGAGACGCAGCCGGACCACCACAGTGGCCACCAGCAACAGCCCGGCGTTGGCCACCAGGTTGGGCTCGTCGAAGGTCACCTCGATGCGGTCGATTCCACGCGATACTGAACTCACAGAAAGTGCCTCCTTGAGATGGGTGAGATGACGACCTAGAACACCGTCATTTTCCCAGCTTGGG